>JAFGIH010000710.1 GCA_016929985.1 Thermoleophilia bacterium
ACCGCATCGACACGGTGATGCTCAACATCCTCACCCCACTGCCTGGGACGCCGCAGTACGAGAGCCTGGACGCGCAGGGCCGCATCTTCGACAAGCGCTGGCACCTCTACGACGCCCATCATGTGGTGTTCACTCCCAAACAGATGACGCCCTACGAGCTACAGAGCGAGGTCATTCGTGGCTACGCGCGCTTCTACTCGAAGCGCCAGTGGCTGAAGTTGCTGGTGACCTTCCGCTTCACAAAGCTGCTCTTCCACAGTTGGGGAGTGTGGATCATCCGCAGTTGGCGCAAGGACGCGCGCAACAAGGCGTTCCTGAGGTCACTGAAGAGGTTGCCGCATTCTCGCTCGTGGCATATCGCCAACGGTAGCGGCATGGAGAGCGCCGGTCTCTAGGAGGCGTCCTTCTTCAGCAGCGTCTAGAGCGAATCCCTGAGGGCCTGGATCTCAGGCGCCTCCATGATCTGCTCGAGGGCCTTGGCTTCGATCTGACGGATGCGCTCGCGGCTGACGTTGAAGCGAGAGCTCACTTCGGCCAGAGTGCGCGGATGCTCGCCCTTGAAGCCGAAGCGGAGCTCTACCACCTTGCGGTCGCGTTCGGTCATCGCCTCGAGGACCTTGGCCAAGCTCTCTCTGGCGATGGTGGCCAAGACCGCCTCGGCGGGATCGGGAGTGCTCTGGTTCTCGATGAAGTCGCCCAGCTCCGCGTCGCCCTCGTCTCCGACGGGGGTCTCCAGTGAGGTGGTACGTCGCGCGATCCTGCGTATGTCCTGCACCTCGGTCTGGTCCATACCGAGTTCCGCGGCCAGGTCTTCGTCGTTGGGCTCTTTGCCCGTCTCCTGCAGCAGCTTGCGCTCGGTGCGGGCCACTTTGTTGATCTTCTCGATCATATGCACCGGGATGCGGATGTTGCGGTCCTGGTTCGCGATGGCGCGCGTGATCGCCTGCCGGATCCACCAGGTGGCGTACGTGGAGAACTTGAAGCCTCTGCGGTAGTCGAACTTCTCAACGGCGCGGATGAGGCCTGTGTTGCCCTCCTGGATGAGGTCGAGCAGGTCCATGTCCTGGGTGTAGTAGTTCTTGGCGATGGAGATGACCAGCCGCAGGTTGGAGCGGATCAGGCGTTCCTTAGCTCTTCTGTCGCCTGTTTCGACGCCTTTGGCGAGTTGGATCTCTTCGTTCCTGGTAAGGAGAGGGACTGCTCCCGCTTCCTTCAGATACAGCCGGAGCGGGTCTTGGCTGACCGTCTGGATCGACAGATCCAGAGCCGGCTCGACGTTATCAAGCCCACTTTGGGCGATAGGGCTCTGCTCGAAGACCTCGATGGATTGATCGAAGAGCTGTGAGTACAGGTCTTCGATCTCCTCCACGGTCATGTCGAATTCCTCGATCAGCGCCATGATCTCGTCGCTGGTGACATACCCCCGTTCCTGACCGAACAGGAGAAGGTCTTGAACGTCCGCGATGGGGCGCAGGTCGTGTTGAATCTGGACTAAGTTCATCTCACCCTCCCTATGCCGGGCAGTATCGTCTTGCCATCAGTGTTTGCCACTGCACATGAGAAACGCCGGCCCGAGGGCCGGCGTTTCCGTCAGTGCGTTTGTTACGCGACTACTACCAGCGGTTGCCACCGCTGTAGCCGCCGCCGCCGCCGCTACGACCGCCGCCGAAGCCGCCGCCGCCGAAGCCGCCGCCGCCGGAACGGGGAGCACGCGCTACCTGTTCTTTGGCCACATCGACCTTGAGGGCGCGACCGTCGAGCTGGGAGCCGTCCAGGGCGCCTTTCGCGGTCTGAGCCTCTTCGGCCGAACCCATCTCCACGAAACCAAAGCCCTTGGGGCGTCCGGAGTCGCGGTCGGTGATGAGGTTGACCGAGGTAACCTCACCATGCGCCTCAAAGGCGGTGCGGATGCTGGCCTCCGAGGTTTCGTAGCTGAGATTGCCCACGTACAGTTTTGCTGAATTCACTACAGCCTCCATAAAGGGAGTTACATTGCGACAAACGAGAGGGAAAGACTGGAGACTGAGCGAAGAGATTGAGAGGCTCGGCGCTACGCCTAAAGCATATTCCTGACGAATGCTTGAGAGCAGTATAGCACGACGCGGCAACTACTCCCAGCGATCGTAACAGACAATCTCGCCAAGTGCCTTCCGGGTCTTGGGCCGCGGCTCATCCGCCGGGTAGCCGAGAGTCATTATCTGCACCACCTTGACCGTGTCGGGGATGCCCAGCACCTGCCGCACCTGGTCCTGGTAGAAGGCGCCGATCCAGCACGTGCCAAGGCCCTCGGCCGTGGCCGCGAGCGCCAAGTGCTCCATGGCGATGGCGAGATCTACAGGATCCCCGGGGATGTTGCAGCGCATGGTGCGGTCCGGCATGAGGCCGACCCCGGCGATCACCACGGGCGCTTGGCCGACGAACTGCTGGCCCGAGCAGGCCGGCACCAGCCGCTGGCGGATGTCGGCATCACGCACGACGACGAACCGCCAAGGTTGGCGATTGGACCCCGAGGGAGCCAGTCGGACGGCCTCGAGGACGCGTTCCAGCTTCTCCTGTTCCACGGAGCGGGGCTGGTAGGCGCGAACGGAGTATCGGGATGAGACGAGCTCTAGAAAGTCCATTTTGTACCTTTTCCGTAGGTTGCTGATGCCTGATCATCGTTGGGCGCTCGACGCCACATCGCCGCCGGGCGCTCCTTCTGCGCCGGGCGGGCGGGCGCGGATAAGAGTCTAGCAGGAGGCGGGACCGTCCAGCATCTCTCCGGTGCTTCGGCGCAGGACCTGTCCGGCGGGAGGCGAAACCCTTATGCAAATGTCCACAGAATCGCTTCATCCGTACAGTCCGCCGACAAAGCGAGCCTATCGGGGCGTCCGCGTCCTGATCGTGACCACGTTGCTGCTCTTGACGGCCTCACTCCTCGCCGTCTCGCTCGTCGGGGCCGCGCAGGCCTACACGCCCGCCATCGACAAGGCCAAGAGCGAGGTGCGGGCCCTAGCCGAACTCGTTGCTCGACTCGATGCTGAGCTTGGCGCGGTCGCCGAGGACTACAACTACGCGAACCAACAACTCGAGGACACCAAAGCCGCGGTGAAGAAGACCACGGCCGAGCTGGCCCGGGCGGAACAGGATCTCTTGTCGGTGCAGTATCAGCTTGGGCAACGCTTGGTCAGCATCTACAAGTCGGGTAGGCCCAACATGCTCAGCGTCATCCTGAACTCGAGCAGCTTCACAGGTTTGATCACCCGCTGGACCTGCTCAACCGCCTTGGCGACCAGGACGCCCAACTGCTCGACGAGGTGGAGTTGTACCGCACCCGGATGGCGGCTCGACGGGCCGAGTTGGATGCCCAACTGGTACAACAGGCCGCCTATGCCGACCAGGCCGCAGCTGCCAAGGAGAAGGTGCTCGAGCAGCTGAAGAAGCAGGCGCAGGAGCTCAAGGGTAAGGAATCGCTGCTCGCCCAGTTGAGAAAAGAAGAGGCGGCCCGGCAGGTGAAGCTGGCCGCGGAGGCGAAAGCGGCCAGGGAATTTGCCGCGTCGAGGCCCGGGAGGGTCGTCGACTCCGCCATGGAGTACCTCGGCGTGCCCTACGTGTGGGGAGGGGCAAGTCCGAGAGGCTTTGACTGCTCGGGTCTCGTACAGTATGTGTACGCGAAGGTGGGGGTCAGTCTGCCTCACTCCAGCCGCATGCAATACGGCTGCGGCCGGCCCGTCTCCAGCGACAAGCTCAGGGTCGGAGACCTTGTCTTCTATTACCGCCCCATCCAGCACGTGGCCATCTACATAGGTAACGGCAAGATCATCCATGCCACCGGCAACCAGGTGCAGATCGGCACCGTCTGGCAGAGAGGCTACAACGCAGCCTGCCGTGTGTTGTAAGACGGCAACCGGCTCGAGCGTGAATGCGCCCGGCGGGCCGATGCGTTATCATCGATAACCAGCGAACGCAACACGGCAGCGTCCCCTGCGTACCGTTCGGGGCGCGCTGTAAGAAGTGTCATTCCGAGGAGGTCCGGTAGCGATGCCCCAGGCGCCTGAAGTCACCATCAGCGAGCCCACCGCGGCTCTCACCGACAGGTACGGGGGCCCCGCGCCCGCGGAGGTACTGGCGCGTCTCCAAGAACCTGACATGGCCGGCGTCAAGGCCGTCGTCTCGTGGCGCGGCGTGGTCGTGAACGGGGAGGTCTGCCTGGTCGACCTGGCCCTGCGCTACATCAAGCTCATCCAAGAGGAATCCTGCGGCCGCTGCGGACCATGCCGCATCGGGGTGGACGTCATGCGCGAGCTTCTGGAGAAGCTGGCCGCGGGCGACGTGGGCGAAGGCGGCGCCGAGGATCTGGTGGCGAAGATCCGCTACATTGCCGAGTCCATCGAAGACTCCGCGTGGTGCGGCATCGCCAACACCATCCGTGATCCTATCCTGGCCATCCTCGACCTGGGCGCCGAGCACTTCGCGGCTCATGCCGCCGGTCTGACCTGTGAACCTGCGACCACTCACGGCTGGGTGGCAGCTCCCTGCCGCGCCAGCTGCCCGTCGAACGTGGACTGCGCCTCCTACATCTTCCAGGCGTTGGAGGAGCACCCCCACCTGGGCACCACCATCGTCAAGCGCGACAACCCACTGCCGGCCATCATCGGGCGCACCTGCCCGCATCCCTGCGAGACCAACTGCACTCTGGCCCAGGTCGGCCAGCCCATCGCCATCAACAACATCAAGCGCTGGTGCGCCGACCGAGCCGAGGGCCTGGCCGACGACCAGTGCGCCTCGGGCTGCCTCACCGACCCGGTGGCCGGAGCTACGCCTGAAGTGATCGAGGCCGCAGGCGGGGCGAAGCTCATCGCCGGCGGCCCCCATGAAGTCAGCGAGCTCACCACGGTCCAGCTCAGCCAGCGCCCCGTGGAAGTGACCTGCCGCCTGGACGACAAGCAGGCGGCCTGTGGCAAGAAGGTGGCCGTCATCGGCGCCGGCCCAGCCGGGCTCACCGCCGGTTACTTCCTGGCTCGCCGCGGCTACCGCCCCACCATCTTCGAAGACCTGCCCGTACCGGGTGGCATGGTGCATGTGGGCATCCCCGAATACCGCCTGCCCCGTCACGTGATCCACCGTGAGGCCGAACTCATCGAGCAAGAAGGCGCCGAGATCCGCTACAACACCCGCGTGGGGCGCGACATCTCCTGGGACGACCTGCAAAATGAGTTCGACGCCACGTTCGTCAGCATCGGCGCCCATCTGGGCCGTCCGCTCGGCATCCCCGGCGAAGATCTTCCCGGAGCCATGGACGCCATCGACTTCCTGCGGCGGGTGGCCCTCCACCAGCCGGTGGAGATCGGCGACGACGTGTTGGTGCTCGGTGGGGGCAACTCGGCCATGGACGCGGCCCGCACCGCGGTGCGCCTGGGGGCCAAGAACGTGCAGGTGGTCTACCGCCGCACCAAGAACGAGATGCCGGCCAACGCCTG
>JAFGIH010000711.1 GCA_016929985.1 Thermoleophilia bacterium
ACACTCCCTCGCGGGCGCCCGACGTCACCAGGCAGTACTTGGCATAGGGGGTGGACCCTGTCTTGACCCCCGTAGCCCAGCTCAACTGCTTCAGGAGCTCGTTCTGGTTGTCGAATACGCGGAGGGTCTCTTGCGTGGCTGGGGGGACGGGTGGGATGGGAGGCAGGGAGAAGTCGATGGTATCAACGATGCGGGCGAACACGGGATCTCTGAGAGCGTACTGGGCCAAGAACGCCAGGTCCT
Organism: Thermoleophilia bacterium; assembly: GCA_016929985.1. Next base: position 244 of record JAFGIH010000711.1, read on the forward strand.
TGGCCGAAGAGAAGTGCTTCTTGTTGTTGAGGCCGCAGGGGTTGACGAAGTGGGTGTTAGTCAGGCCGAGCTTCTTCGCCTTGGCGTTCATCCGCTGCACGAAGGTATCCACATCGCCCGAGACAGCTTCGGCGAGCGCCATGGATGCATCGTTGCCGCTCACTACCATCAGGGCGTAGAGCAACTGTTCGACCGTCAGCGTCTCGCCGGCTACGAGGCTCGCCTTCGAGCCGATGGTGGAGACGGCCTTTGCCGAGACGGTCACCTTGTGGTTCAGATCCAGTGATTCCAGCGCCAGGATGGCCGTCATGATCTTGGTGGTCGAGGCCATGGGCAGTCGGGCGTTGGCGTTTTGCGAGAACAAGTACTCCCCGGTCTTCGCATCGATCATGAAGGCCGCGGTCGACGTGATCTTCGGCGGCTTCGGCTCGCTAGACGGGAACGCTGCGGTGATCACGCGGCTGGGGATGTCTGCCGAGATCGTCGGCGTCGACTGGATGAGTGGGGGGCCGGCCGCAGCAGAGGCCGCCGGCCCCAGCAGAGCCGCGCACGAAATCATAGCCGCAAGACAAGTCACGACGGACAGACGTCTCATCTGTATCGACCTCCTCCCCGCGCACATGGTAGCGGGTGGAGCCCGGCCTCTGCTACTCGAGCACCGTCGCCTGGTTGATGCTCACCGGTTCGCGAGGCACGTCGCCATGAGGGCCATGGTTTCCTGTCGGCACCTTGGCGATCGCGTCGACTACATCCATACCCTCGACGACTTTGCCGAACACCGCGTATCCCCAACCCTGCGGGGTGGGCGAAGTGTGGTTCAGGAAGCCGTTGTCTTTCAGGTTGATGAAGAACTGGCATGTGGCACTGTTTGGGTCGGAGGTCCGAGCCATGGCGATGGTGCCGCGGTCGTTCTTGAGGCCGTTGCCGGCTTCGTTCGCGATAGCGCACTCTGTCGCCTTCTGGCTCATGTCGGCGGTGAACCCGCCGCCTTGGATCATGAAGTCGGGGATGACCCGATGGAATATCGTGCCGTCGAAGAAGCCCGAGGTCACATAACCGAGAAAGTTCTTGGTGGAGACGGGCGCCTTAGCGGCGTCGAGTTCCAGCGTGATGTCTCCGTGGGACGTACTGAGGAGCACCCGGGGATTGGTCTGCTCGGTCATGTCGTTCCCCTTTCGCGTTCAGGATGGAGGCTGACGTGCAGGACGCCACCCGGTCAGTGTCGGAGACTATTGTCCCACGACTGGCCGGGTGGCGCAGGGGCTGCCGGCTCAGGCGGCGCCCAGTACGGGCACTGCAGGCCGGCGGCGGCCGCGGTCCGGCGGTATAGAATGACCGGAGTAACCCGGCCGCAACCTCCAAGAGCGGAGAAGAAGACATGACCGACATCCCGGAACTCGATCCGACCACGCTTCCCGAACACGCGGCGGCCAATCGGGAGTGTTGGAACACCGACAGCGGCACCTATCAGGCCGACCACGGCCCGCAGCTGGCGGCCTCGGGAGGTCTGGCCTGGGGGGTGTGGCAGATACCCGAGACCTCGCTGGGCATCCTTGGCGATGTCAAAGACCGTGACATCCTTGAGTTGGGCTGCGGAGCCGCCCAATGGTCCATCGCACTGGCGAAGGCCGGGGCGCGGCCCGTGGCGCTGGACCTTTCGGAGAAGCAACTGGCTCACGCGCGCCGTCTCATGGAGGAGGCCGGTGTGGACTTCCCCCTCGTGCACGCGAGCGCGGAGGCGGTTCCGCTCCCTGACGAGGGCCTCGACATCGTCTTCTGTGACTACGGGGGCATGACGTTCGGCGATCCGTATGCCACGGTGCCTGAAGCTGCGCGTCTCCTGCGTCCCGGTGGGTTGCTCGCCTTCTGCGGCGCGACCCCGATCGTCCAGATGTGCTATCCCGACGACAGCGACAACCCCGGCGACCGGCTGCTCAGGGACTATTTCAGCATGTGGTCCCTTCCCTACGACGGCTACACCGATTTCATGCTGCCCTACGGGGCATGGATCCGGCTCTTCCGGGCCCACGGGTTCGAGATAGAGGACCTTGTCGAACTGCGTCCCGGCCCCGACGCGACCAGCACCTACCGCGACGATGTCGACCGGGAGTGGTACCGGCGTTGGCCGGGGGAGCAGATCTGGCGAGTGAGGAAGGGAGTGGCCGAGAGGCCATAAGGGTCTGCGCGAAGCACTGCGGAGTACCGCAAAGCTTCGCTCCGACCCTCACGGCCTCTCGGAGCCCTCCCTGGTAGGTCTTCTTGCTGAGTGCCCTGACCGCAAGGTCTTCAGTGAGAGGGCCCCTACTGCGTAGTGTCTTCGGCTTTGCTTCGCTCGTCTCTGAGCCATCGCTTCGCGGGCCTGCTTCGCTCGCCTTCGAGTCGGCGCTGGGCGGCTTTGCTTCGCTCGCCGCCTCCTCTCGGGAGGGTTTGCTTCGCTTCCCGCCTCTGTTTAGGGCTCGTCTTTCGGCAGGTCTCTCATCCAGTTCCAGCCGGCGGCGATGCCGGCCAGTACCAAGCCGCCCAGGAGCAGGAAGATGCCGCGCTTGGAACTGGGGGGTTTCGCCGAGGCTCCGGCCGCTGCCGTGTCGTCCGCCGCGGCGTGTGACGGCTCCGCCGCCTCGCTCATGGTCTGCTCGTCGTGCTCGTCGTCTGAACCGGCCCTGTAACCCACGTTCGTCCTCCTTGATCCTGTGCTCGGCTAGTCGGTCATGGCTGGGGGAGTCATGGCGGGCGTCGTCGTGCTCTCCAACTCGGCCACCAACTCGTCCAGGAACAGGCCGACATCGGTGACGATGCCGATGGTCTGGAAGCTGCCCCGGTCGGCGAGCTTGGTGGCCACCGCGGGGTTGATGTCGACGCAGACCGTGGCGACCGATGCGGGCAGAAGGTTGCCGGTGGCGATGCTGTGCAGCATGCTGCAGAGCATCAGGCATAAGCCCGCGTCGCGTACGTGCTCGCGCATCGTCTGCTGGGCCTCCACGGCATCGGTGATCACGTCGGGGAGCGGGCCGTCGTCGCGGATGGAGCCTGCCAGTACGTACGGGACGTCGCGCCGGATGATCTCGTAGAACAGGCCGGAGGTGAGCACGCCCTGTTCGACCGCCTGCCGTATACCGCCACAGCGGCGGATGCGGTTGATGGCGCGCAGGTGGTGCTCGTGGCCGCCTTCGACGGAGTCTCCCTCGGAGAGGTTGATGCCCAGAGAGGTGTTGAAGA
>JAFGIH010000712.1 GCA_016929985.1 Thermoleophilia bacterium
GGACGCCTTCTGCCGGCGGTCTCACGCCGGGAAGTCATTTTCCAGGGCAGAGCCGGCGTTGCTGTGCGGGCGGGCCTCCGGGACCGACCGCCAGATCCGGATGGGCCCATGTGCGGGTATCATAGGAAAGGTTGACGGGGATGACGATCACTGGACGGATCAGGTTCACCATCGCGGGTCTTCTCTCCATGATGGTGATCGTAGGAGGAGTGGGGATCGCCATAGCGGTCTGGACCGTTTCATGGGCCTCCGGCTACGACGAGACACTTGCTCAGTCTCAGGCGGCCTCCACCGTCTCTGAGGCCTCTGCTCATATGTTTATCTACGGCGCCGCCGCCGTGACGGCGCCTGATGCAAATACGCGCGCCCAGTATGAGTCCGCCCGATGGGAGAAGAGGGCTCAGGCGGCTGAAGCTCTGAATACTCTCTCCAACCTGGAGTCGGGCGACGCCGGCGTGTCGGCTCTGAACGCGATGAAATCGGAATTCGACCAGTGCAGCCAGGCCTTGGACGCAGCCGTGACGCTCTCCAACGTCGACCAGCAGCAGGCGCTCATAGATGTCAGCACCACGGTCCAGCCTCTCGCCCTGCAACTGGGCGAGTCGGCGAGTGTATACCTTGCTGAGGAGCAGCTTCAGCAGAAGGCCGCCGTAGACAGGGTGAGCAGGCTGGTGGGCATGGCCATGTATGGAACGATCGGCCTCCTGGTGCTGGACTTCATCATAGGCGCGATTTTCGCCTGGGCATTGACCCGCAGGATACGCACGCAACTGGGCGTGGCCATCAACGGCATCAGCAGTACCGCCGCTGAACTGCTCGCCATCGCTTCTCAGGTGTCGGCGAGCGCGTCGCAGACGGCGGTCTCCACCAATGAGACCACCGCCACGGTGGAGGAAGTCAAGCAGACGGCGCAGTTGGCACACGAGAAGGCCACCCAGGTGGCCGAGAGCTCTCAGAACGTGGCGCATGTCGCGGAGGCGGAGCGCGGCACGACCGAGGAGACGGTCGCGGCGTTCGAGCGCATCCAGAGCCAGATGAGCGTGGTGACCGAGGCCATCGACCGCCTGGGGCAGCAGACACAGGCCGTCGGTGACATCATCACGACGGTCAACGATCTCGCGGAGCAATCCAACCTCCTCTCCGTGAACGCCTCCATTGAGGCGGCTAAGGCCGGCGAACAGGGCAAGGGTTTCACGGTCGTGGCCCAGGAGGTCAAGAGCCTGGCCGAGCAGTCCAAGCAGGCCGTAACGCAAGTGCGCACCATCCTCTCCGAGATCCAGAAGGCCAGCACCCTCGCGGTGCGGGCGGCGGAGGAAGGCCAAGGGGCCATCGAGGCCGGGAGACACCAGATAGAGACCGCGGGCAACGGAGTCATGGCGCTGGCCGACTCCGCCAACGAGGCAGCCGAATCCGCCCTGCAGATCTCGGCGTCCAGCCGCCAACAACTCGCGGGCATGGAGCAGATAAGCCAGGCGGTCGAGAGCATCAACCAGGCCGGCAGCCAATCGGCCGCGGGCACACGCCAGGTAGAGCAAGAGGTCAAGCAACTACAGGACCTCGCTCTGGGTCTCAAGCGCTTGGTGAACGCTCAAGCGACGGCGTAGGAAACCTACCCCAGGAAGCCGGGTCCGCTCTCCGCTCACACGAGAACCACCCTGGCTGCGTAGTCCCTCCCAGTGGGTGCCTGCCGGACAGTACGGTGAGCTCTTCTCGGGGGGCGTCGGGCCCGGCGGGTAAGCGACGGAGCGACACGGGAATCGGCCTCGCGCCGGCGCGAGCTTCAGCTCCGGGCCTGGAACCCCTCCCCCGCCACCTTGCGCAGGTAGAAGGCCAGTCCGATCACAATAGCCGCCGGCACTGCGGCCATGGCCAGCGCCGCCCGGAACCCCCAGGCGGCCGCGACCGGCCCTGTGAGATACGGGAACACCATGGCCCCCACACCTCCCGAGAACTGGAAGAGCGAGTACACCACTCCCGAGTGCCAGTGGGGGAACTTGCTCGCGTAGCTTCCGATGACCGAGTAGCAGACACACACGCCGAGCCCGGCGCCGAACGTGAGCGCCAGCGAGGCGATCTGGTTGGGTGAGAACGCGAGCACCAGCACGAACACGACCATCCACACGGCGGAGAAGACCAGGATGGATGAGGGAAAGCGCTTGCGGGTGATCGGGATGCCTACCGCCCTGCCCAGCAACTGCCCGACCCAGTAGAAGGTCAGCGCCAAACTCGCCCAGGTGGCGCTGGCGCCGAACACGTCGACCTCGAACTTGGGCAGCCACACGCCCAGCACCGTCTCCCCTCCCAGGAACATGAAGGAAGTCGCGGCGATGCCGGCGAGCAGCTTGGGATTGTGAGAGACCACTGCCTTCACCTGCCGCAGCCGCAGATTCTCCCGGCCCGGGATGTCAGCCACAGGGCGAAGGGCGAAGGTCACGGCCAGGAGCACCGAGAGGACGGCCTCGCCCACCAGCACCCATCTCCAGACGACGCCCGCCCCCAGAAGCGCCCCGATCACCAGCGGGGTGAGTAACATGCTGAGCACCGAGCCGGTCATGACGATGCTGAGCACGTACGCCGCCTTCTCGCGCAGGTGCGCGCTCACCCACATGCCGGGTAGGAGCGAGATGACCATGCAAGGCAGTCCGGCTACGAAGTAGGCTGCGGTGAACGACCACAGCCCCTGGGAGAGCAGCCCGGCGGCCGTCAGTCCCACCGTCTCCAACAGGGCGGCCGCCACCAGGAGCAACCTCACCGGTACTCTGGCCAGCAAGAAGTTCAGGGCCACCGCGCCGGACACCGTCCCCAGGAAGAAAGCCAGGGCCGGTACCCCACCCTGGGCCAAGGGGATGTCGAGGTCACGCAAGACCGAGTCGAGGAGCGGTCCCAGCGTCACCCAGACGACGCCGCTGAAGAACTGCGCAAGATAGAGAGGTAGGCGAGACATGTTCGGGACACTATGGACGGCGAGGGGCTGTAAGACAAGCCCAACGCAGACGGTATAGTAGCCGCATGCAGTACACACACCTCTTCCAGCCTCTGGACCTCAACGGCCACATCGCGAAGAACCGCATCATGTGCGCCCCCATGGTGTTCGGCGCGGTGGTGCAATATGCGGAGGCTGCGCCCCGCGCCTATCGCAAGGTAGAGGCCGCCGCCAAGGGTGGAGCCGGCGTGGTGTGCGTCGGCGAGACGAGCGTCAACTCCACCGACGCGGAGCGCATCCCCTTCGACCCCATCGACTTCACCCGGCCGTCGGGGAAGCACTTCGAGGCCATCAGGCACTACGCCGAAGTGATCAAGAAGCACGGCGCGATCGCGCTCATCGAGCTATCCCACGCCGGTGGAGAGAAAGACCCCCTGCCCGGCGAGGCCGCCCCCTGGGGCCCCACGGGCTTCACCCGCAAGGACGGCCAGAAGGTCCAGGCGATGGACCAGGCCATGATGCAGAAGGTCCGCGACGACTTCGCCACCGCGGCGGTCTTCATGAAGGAGGCCGGTTTCGACGGCGTGCTGGTGCACGCCGGCCATGGCTGGCTGTTCTCCCAGTTCCTCTCCCCTCTCTGGAACAAGCGCACCGACGAATACGGGGGCAGCCTCGAGAATCGGGTCCGCTTCCCCAGGGAGGTGTTCCTCGCCATCAGGGAGGCCGCCGGCCCTGACTTCCTGCTGCAGGCGCGGGTGAGCGGCCGCGA
>JAFGIH010000713.1 GCA_016929985.1 Thermoleophilia bacterium
CCGATGACCATGAAGTCTCTGCGGACCTGCGTGGCGCTCACACCGGCCAGATGGGCCAGCTGGTGGGAATAGATGTTGGTGGTGCCGGAGGTCCTGAGGTTGTCGAGCAACCGGCGGTAGAGACTGAGTCTACCTACCGTCTTACGGGAGACAGCGGGTTTGCCGGCTTGCGCCACCTTTTTCTGTGTGCCCCTTCGTCAGCGAGCGCGTGCTCGTTCCACACGCTATCGTTACGGAGATAACACTGTTACGTGTTTCACAAGTTACTCCTGACGGGGTACATCGTCAATGTGTGGCGGCCATGTTTTAATGACTCCTTGTGAATGTTTCCGCGGTCTCTGCCGCGCACCGAGAAAGGAACCGGAGAGAACAGATGCCAGTACCGACGAACAGACCCGCAAAGAGAGCGCACCGCATCATGGGCACAGCCGTCTACATCGTTCTGGCGCTGGCCCTGGCCGTCGGAGTGCTGGGGGTCGCGGCGTGCGATTCGTCCGACTCCGAGACCACCGAGTCGACCACCGCACAGACCACCGAGTCGACCACGAGCGAGACTTCCGCCTCCAGCGAGACGACCGCGACCACCTCCCCGATCACCGAGGAGATCTATCCCACCGCCGAGATCTATCCAAGCACCACCACGACTGTGATCGACAAGCTGGACAAGCTCACGCTGGTCGCGCCGCCCGGGCCCATGGCCGTGCCCATGGCCTACATCGCGGTGAACGACAAGCTGGCCGACGTGGCCGAGAAGACCGAGCTCGTCATCTGGGAGAACGCGGAGCAGCTCAAGGCCCTCGTCTCGGGCGACCAGGGCGACTTCGTCACCTTGCCGTCGAACAACGCGGCCATCTTCTACAACAAGGGCCTGAAGCTTCAGTTGCTCAACGTCGCGGTGTGGAACATCACCTACCTGGTGACCACCGATGCCGATGCCACCGGTCTTGCCGACATCAAGGGCCAGTCTCTGGCGGTGTCGTTGCAGGGCAGCGTGCCCGACGTCATGTTCCAGTATCTCGCCATGAAGGAAGGGCTCGATCCTGAGAAGGACTTCGACCTGCAGTACGTCGCCGATCCCACGAAGGCCGCTCAGCTGCTGCTGGCCGGCAAGGTCAAGAACGCGGTGCTGTCGGAGGCGCTCGCCACCAACGTCATCCTCAAGTCCAAGGATTCCGCGAAGCCCCTCCACAGAGCACTGGCCTTTGATGAGGCCTGGATCGAGGCCACCGCCCGCTCTGAAGACACGCCCATCGCGGGCACGGTGGCCACGGCGAGCGTGATGGACAAACCCGAAGTCATCGCGGCCTTCCAGCGCGAGTACGTGGCGGCGCTCGAGTGGATGCTCGCCGACCGCGAGGCGGCCGGCAAGTTCGTCGAGACGGAGCTCCCCGATTTGGGACTCGACGCCGCGGTGATGGCCTCCTCCCTCGAGAACATCACCTGGAAATTCATGCCGGCTTCGGATGCCATGTGGTATCTGAACCGCTTCTACGGGAGACTGTCGGAGCTCTCGCCCGAGGTAGTGGGAGGCAAGCTGCCCGACGATGCGTTCTACTACGCCCCATAACGGCGCGCGCGGCGGCCCATCGCAAAGCCCCGGTGGCCCCCGGCCGGCGATGACCAGCCGGGTGCGGCTGCTCTACACTGTGGCGGGAGTCGTCGCCCTGCTTGTCGTCTGGGAGCTGGTCTCGCTGGTCGTCGACCCCATCGAGGTGCCCTCACCGGTCGCCACGGCGGTGGCTCTCGCCGACCTGGCCTGGGGCAGCACGCTGTGGGTGGAACTGCTCACCACCCTGAAGCGGCTGGTGGTGGGTCTCGCCGTGGGTGCGGCGGCTGGATGGATGCTGGGAGTGCTCGCCGGCGTGCAGCCCCGGCTGCGGGCCTTCTTGGAGCCACTGCGCTGGGTGCTCATGACCATCCCGGCGGTGATCATCGCCGGACTCGCCATGTTGTGGTTCGGTCTGGGCGACTTCACCGTTATGTTCATCACAGCCGTGATCGTTCTTCCCACCATGTACGTCAACACGCTCTCCGGCGTGCTGGCCATCGACCCCCGACTCACCGAGATGGGCCGGGTCTACCGGTTCCCCCGTCGCCTCATGCTGAGCGAGATCTACCTGCCCGGCATCGCGTCGCCGGTACTGGCCGGGTTGACCCTGGCCTCGGGCATCGGCGTGAGGGCGGTGGTACTGGGAGAGGTCCTGGGGGCTATGAGCGGCATCGGTCATGCCTTCTCCCGGGCCAACAGCCTGCTCGAGACCGAGGAGTTGTTCGCGTGGATCGTGGTGCTTCTCGCTCTGCTGGCCGCCATCGAGTTCGCCGTGCTGCGGCCGCTCAAGAAGCGGGTGATGCGGTGGAGAAAGGCTGCCCAATGATCGACTTCGAGCACGTGAGCAAGTCGTTCGGGGGCCACAAGGTCCTGGACGATCTGTCGTTCCACGTGGCCGCCAACCAGATCATGGGGGTGGTGGGCCCATCCGGCTCGGGCAAGACCACCATATTGAAACTCGTCACCGGCATCCTGGCGCCCGACCAGGGGACGGTAAGCGTCGCTCAGGGCGTCGTGGGCTATGTCTTCCAGGAGCCGCGGCTGTTGCCCTGGCGCACCGCGCTCGACAACGTGGCGGCGCCGCTACAGGCGCAGGGAAAGACCAAGACCGAGGCGCAGGCTGTGGCGGCGAGTTGGCTGGAACGCGTCGAGCTGGGAGGGTTCGAGCGCTACCATCCCGCCGAGCTGAGCGGAGGGATGGCCCAGCGGGTGTCCATCGCCCGGGCGTTCGCAGTCGAGCCGCACGTGCTGCTGATGGACGAGCCTTTCGGCAACGTGGACGCGACTCTCAAGTCGTCGCTGATGGACATCCTCGAACGCATAATCGCCGAGCGGCGCACGACGGCGGTCTACGTCACCCACGAGCTGACCGAAGCGCTCCGACTGGCCGACCGCATCGTGGAGTTGGTGCCCGGCCGGGGGCTGCGTGAGCTGGACCTGAGTGACCGCGAGGCCGTCGCCCGCGAGTGCCTGGCCCGGACGCTGGAGGGGCTGCCCGGTTAGGTTGGTTGCAATTCCGGCTTCTCGCAACGGCTATGCAACTAATATTGCAGTTCCATATCCATGCAGGATATGGTGCATAGCTTGCCGCCTCGCCAAGACTCAA
>JAFGIH010000714.1 GCA_016929985.1 Thermoleophilia bacterium
GTACTGCTGGTGAGGGATCTTGAGCACGGCATGGCGCTCACCATCATGATCTTGGCCTGCACGATCATGGCCGACACCCTGGCATTCTTCGTGGGCAAGGCCATAGGCCGTCACAAGATGGCGCCCCACATATCACCCGGGAAGACGGTGGAAGGGGCTATCGGTGGACTCGTCGGCGCGGTGATCGCGGCGCTGGTGGTGCGGATCTACTCGCCCTGGTTGCCCACTGTGGAGGCCGTCATGCTGGGACTGGTCATCGGAGTCGTCGGGCAATGGGGCGATCTCTTCGAGTCGAGCTTCAAGCGTGACTTCCGCGTCAAAGATTCCGGAAGGTTGTTGCCGGGTCATGGCGGCATACTCGACCGTTTCGACTCGCTGCTGTTCGCGGGTTTCGTCGCCTATTGGTTCTACGTACTGCTGCTGGGGGATGTGGTGCGATGAAGCGCGTCATCGTTCTTGGCTCGACCGGCTCCATAGGGGTCCAGGCTCTGCAGGTGGTGGCTGCAAGTAGCGACCTGTGCGTTGTGGGCCTTTCCTGCGACCGTAATGTCACCCTTCTGCTCGAGCAGGCCGCGTCGCTTGGGGTCGCGGATATCGCTATCGCGGATGAGGCGGCCGCGGCTGGAGTGCCGGGTGTCTTGTATCCGGAGTTGTCCGTTCGAGCGGGCGCCGGAGGGGCGGCCCGGCTTGTGCGTGAGGTCGAGGCAGACCTGGTGCTCAACGCCATAGTGGGTTTTGCCGGCCTCGAGTCCACGTTGGCTGCCGTGGAGAGTGGTCGAGCGCTTGCCCTCGCCAATAAGGAGAGCCTGGTCTGCGCGGGTTCACTCGTGATGGCGGCGGCCCGGCAGCGCGGCGTGCAGGTCCTGCCGGTGGATTCGGAGCACTCCGCCCTCTACCAGCTGATCGGAGCCGCCGGAGCGGAGGCGGTGGAGTCGTTGGTGATCACGGCGTCGGGGGGGCCGTTCCGTGGCTGGGATGCCGAAAGCCTCCGAACCGTGACAAGGGAGCAGGCACTCGCACATCCCACCTGGAGCATGGGGGAGAAGATCACTGTCGACTCCGCGACGCTCGTTAACAAAGGACTGGAGATCATCGAAGCCCACCACCTCTTCGGGCTCCCGTACGATCGCATCGAGGTGGTGGTGCACCCACAGTCGGTGGTGCACGCCCTGGTCCGGATGGTCGATGCGGCGCTTCTCGCTCACCTGGGCGTCGCCGACATGCGGGTGCCCATTGCCTATGCCTTGCACCACCCCAAGCGGAGCCCGGTGACGACTCAGCGTCTGGATCTTGCCGCGGGATTTTCGCTGGAGTTCGAGCCGCCTGATGAAGCGGTCTTTCCGGCGATTCGGCTGGCGAGAGAGGCCGGGGCCAGGGGCGACGTTGCCACCTGCGCCCTGAACGCGGCCAACGAGGTTGCCGTGCGTACGTTTCTTGATGGATTCCTACCTTTCCCGGGTATAACCGATGTAGTGGAGAGCGTGTTGCAGGTGGCCGGGAGTGGTCCAGTTGGAACGTACGAGGAGGCCGCTGCCGTCGATAGATGGGCTAGACTCATGGCTACAGATGTGTGCAAAGAACGTTCGATGCGAGGGTAGGGGAACGTGACTACGTTTGTTGGAGTGATCGTCGCCATAGTGGGGCTGGGAGTCCTTATTCTGGCGCACGAGTTCGGTCACTTTATCGTGGCCAAAGCCACCGGCATGCGGGTGGAAGAGTTCAGCCTGGGTTTCGGCCCGTTTCTCGTGAGCAAGCGCATAGGAGAGACGGTCTATGGCATCTCCGCCTTCCCTCTGGGGGGTTACGTGCGGGTCACCGGCATGCATAAGGAAGACTTCGAGCTACGGGTGGCCGAAGCGCGGGAGGCCGAGGCCGAACAGCGGGCCCAGGTAGCCAAGGACCGGCCGCAAGACCCCGAGGATCGCTTGGCCGGGAAGAGCGTGCTGAGCGCCGAAGAGATCGCCGCGACGCCGGTGGAGAAACGCTACTACTCGCACCCGCTGTGGCAGAAGCTGCTCTTCATCGTGGCGGGCGTGGTCATGAACATGATCTTGGCCTTCGTGCTCATCTGGATCGTGGGCGCCGGGCAGGGCGAGTACGTTACTACGAGGGTCATCGACGAAGTGGGAGAAGGGACTCCCGCGGCGGCCGCCGGCGTCCGCCCGGGAGACGAGATCCTGAGTGTGGGGGGAGCTGAGACCAGTAGTTGGGAAGATGTACGGGCGGAGATCCTGATCCACCCGGGGGAGACACTGACCATCGTCGTCCAGCGTGACGGTGCGCCGGTGGAGTTGACGGCGCAGATCCTGGAGCAGGAGGACGGCACGGGCTACCTAGGCGTCTCTCCCACCGGTGAAGAAAGGGACTTGGGGTTCGCCAGCGGCTTCGGCTACGCAGCGAGGACCACCTGGGAGATGGTGACTCTCATCTTCAAAGGCATCGGGATGATGTTCTCGGGTGATGTGCCGGTCACCGGCGACCAAGGGCTGGCCGGCCCGGTGGGCATCATCCAGCTCTCCACCGAGGCGTATCAGGGCGGGTACTACCTCATGCTGCTGGCCCTCATCAGCGTGAACCTCGCCATCCTGAACATGCTGCCACTCCTGCCGTTGGACGGCGGGCACGTGCTCTTCAGCATCATCGAGCGCATCAGGGGCAAGAGCCTCTCGCTACGGACGTTCGAGAAGATCTCCATGGCCGGACTGGCCCTGTTCGTCATGTTGTTCTTGGTGGCGACCTGGAACGACATCGGCCGCATAGCCGGCTAGGCGGGGAGGCTCGTATGGGCGCCCGGCAGCGGGTCATGGTGGGGGGAGTGCCGGTGGGCGGCGGCACCCCGGTGGTGGTGCAATCAATGACCAATACGCGCACCGACGATGTCGAGGCCACCCTGGGTCAGATCCGTGCGCTGGCCATGGCGGGGGCTGCGTTGGTCAGGGTGGCCGTCCCCGACGCGGCGGGTGCGAAGGCCATCGGTCCGCTGGTGGCCGAGTCGCCGGTGCCGCTCATCGCCGACGTGCATTTCGACCACGCCCTTGCCGTGTCTGCGGTCTGTGCCGGCGCTGCGGGCGTGCGCATCAACCCCGGTAATATCGGGGGTCGCGACGAGGTGCGGGAGGTTGTTGAGGCTGCCAAGGAGCACGGAGCGGTCATCCGGATAGGTGTCAACAGCGGTTCTCTACAGCGCGATCTGCGCCCGATGGAAGACCGCGATCCGGCCGGGGCGCTCGTGGAGTCGGCCGTCCGCTACTGCGCGATGCTCGAGGATCTCGATTTCACGGCCATCAAGGTCTCGGCCAAGTCGTCGTCGCCTCTCA
>JAFGIH010000715.1 GCA_016929985.1 Thermoleophilia bacterium
CGAGCATGTCTTCGAGTACGAGAACTGGAGGATGAAGGACAAGTACGTGGCCTATTCCCTCGGGAACTTCCTCTCGGCTCAGCGTGAACGCTACAGGGACAGCGGTCTCATGGCGTACGTCCACATCGAGAAGAGAGGCCTTCGCACCTACGTGACGGGGCTCAGCTATTTGCCGGTCTACGTACAGGTCGCCCCAGGGGAGCCGTCTCCGCAGTTCCGCGTGTTGCCGGTGCTGCTGGGCTCACAGCCCGACACGGACATCGAGCTCACCAGCGACGACGAGGAGCGCATGACCGCGATCTGGCAGGAGGCCCGCGACATGCTCTACCGGCCCGGCCAGGACATCTCGCCACTTCTCCCTGCCGATCTGGACCGTTGATACTCCTGCTTGTCCGCCCGGTCTGGTAGCATCGCCGGACTATGTTTGAAGTCGAACGCAACAGTCCCATCGAGACGGACGCGCTGGCCGAGTTCTTTGCCCGCTGCGGGTGGCAGGAGCCGGGCGCCTCTGTGGCGCTGGCGTGGGCTCTCGCTGCATCCGAGGAGTGGGTGTCCTGCCGGCTCGACGGCGAGTTGGTGGGCTTCGGCAGGTCGTGCCGGTTGGACGCGATGAACCGCGTGGTTTTCGATGCTCTGGTCGACCCGCGGTTCGAGGGTACCGGGCTGCGGAGCGAGATAGTCCGCCTGTTGGCGGAGGGCGCCGGTGGTCTTGAGATGGTGTCGTTGTTCACCGAGTGGCACGTGAACCCTCTTGGTTCGCTGTCCGGTCATGGCGATGAGCGGGACCCGGGGTACTACCCCGCGGCTCCCGCCGGGGCCTATCTGGGCAGACGGTGGGTCGTGCCGAAGGGGTCAGAATGACCGAACACAGGGTCACCTGCGTCCCCGGCGACGGGATAGGCCCCGAGATCATGGCGGCGGCGAAGGAGGCTGTGGCCGCGACGGGGGTCCGGATAGAGTGGCAAGATGTCGAGGCTGGCGCCCACATGGTCGATGCGTGTGGTACGCCGCTCCCTGATTCGGTGATCGATTCCATCCGCGCCACGAAGGTGGCTCTCAAGGGTCCGGTCACCACTCCCGTGGGTTCGGGGTTCAGAAGCGTCAATGTGGCGCTGCGTAAGGCCCTCGATCTGTTCGCGAATCTCCGCCCGGCCGTCAATATGCCCGGCGTCCCTTCGCGGTACGAGGGTGTGGATCTCATCATCGTGCGCGAGAACACCGAGGACCTTTACGCGGGCATCGAGCGTATGGTCGACCCCGACACGGCCGAATCCATCAAACGCATCACGAGGCGGGGCAGCGAACGGATCGCGCGCTTCGCCTTCGACTACGCTCGGCGAGAGGGCCGGCGCAGGGTCACCGCCGTCCACAAGGCGAACATCATGAAGCTGTCCGATGGGCTCTTTCTCGACGTCTGCCGCCTGGTGGCCGCAGACTACTCCGAGATCGAGTTCGACGACCGTATCGTCGACAACATGTGCGTGCAGTTGGTGCAGAGACCCGAGTCGTACGACGTCCTTCTCTGTCCCAACCTGTACGGCGACATCCTGAGCGATCTGTGCGCCGGCCTGGTGGGGGGTCTCGGTGTGGCCCCGGGGGCCAACATCGGCGAAGACATAGCTATCTTCGAGCCGGTGCACGGCTCGGCCCCGGACATCGCGGGCAAGGACCAGGCGAATCCCACGGCGCTCATCTTGTCGGCCGTATTGATGCTGAAGCATTTGGGTGAGACAGAGGCGGCGCACGCCCTCCACCAGGGCGTGCGCGCGGTCGTAGGCAAGGGCGAAAGGGTCACCGAGGATCTCGGAGGCACTGCCGGCACCACGGACATGGGTGCGGCCGTGGCCGAGGCGGTCGCCGAGGCCGCTGCCGGGCCGGCGGCTCGACAGTCGCGCGGCTAGGCTGGGCCGGAGGTCACCCGGCTAGGCGGGACGCTTCACGGTCAAGCCGGCGGCTGCCCGTCTTCGCCCCAACCGCGTTTGACCCAGTAGATCCTCACGCGCCTCTCCAGCTCGGCGCGGTCCAGGGCCGGCGCCTTGTCGGTGGGGTCGCGGAAGAAGCGCTCGGCCACAGTGTCGTCGGCGGGGGCCAGTCCGAAGGCCATGTTGAGCCGGCGGATGCGGGTGATGGTCTCGGTGGAGAGTGTCTCCAGCTCCTCCTTGGTCACGGGGGAGCCGTTCAGTTGCGACGCGCAGGAGACGATGCGGTCCCAGGTCATGAGATCTCTGTAGAAACGGCACATGGTGAGCCCGTCCATGAGCAGCATGCGGTCTTCCCAATCGATGTAGGTCTGGACGTAGTCGTCGTCATCCAGTCCGTCGAGGATGCCGGAGAGCTCGGCCTTGTAGAAGGTGGCGCGCAGGTGGCACGCGCCGCGGACGTTCACGGCGTAGCTCAGGGCCATGCCTTTCAGCCGCCGGGGCTCATAGCCCGCGGGGTCCAGGCCCTTGGAGGTGATCGACCAGTCGCTCATGTCGAGGCCGGCCAGGGCATCGTCCATGCCCTTGGCGAGCCTGTCCCCGAGGGGAGTGGACCGTGTGGCTATTGCTTCGAGCGTGGCGGCGATGCCTTCGACATCCCCGGCCTCCGGTCCTTCGTCGAGCAGCCCCAGCTGCTTTGCCTTGATCGCGATGGCGACCAGGTTACCGCCGCTGATGGTGTCGATGCCCAGCATGTTGCAGCGCTCGTTCAGTTTGGCGATGTCTCGTGCATGCTCCACCATGCAGGATCCGCCG
>JAFGIH010000716.1 GCA_016929985.1 Thermoleophilia bacterium
GAAGAGACGGGGATGCCGGTGGTCACCGATATCCACACCCCCGACCAAGCCGAGCAAGTGGCGTCAGTGGTCGATCTCATCCAGATTCCCGCCTTCCTGTGCCGCCAGACGGACCTCGTCGTGGCGGCGGCCCAGACCAGCCGGCCCGTATTCATCAAGAAGGGCCAGTTCATGGCACCCGAGGACATGGGTGCTATCGTCGAGAAGGCCGCCGCTTCCGGTGGTGGCGGCGTCATGCTCGGCGAGCGCGGCACCACCTTCGGCTACCACAATCTCGTGGTTGATATGAGGGGGCTGGCTGCCATGCGGCAGTTCGGGTGGCCGGTGGTCTTCGATGTTACGCATAGCGTTCAGCTCCCCGGCGGGGCCGGAGGGAGTTCTGGCGGGCAACGAGGGTATGTGGGGCCGCTCGCGCGGGCGGCGGCCGGGGCCGGGATCGAGGGGCTGTTCGTCGAGGTCCACCCGAACCCCGCAGAAGCACGGTCAGATCGCGACACGCAGCTTCCGGTCTCACAACTGCCCATACTGCTCAAAGAGGTGCTGGCCGTCGACGCTGCACGTCGCGCCATCATGGAAGGAAGTCCGCAATGAGAGTCTCGGGCGCGCTACGGGCGCGATTGGCCGAGGTGGAACTCATCGTCTTCGACGTAGACGGCGTGCTCACGCAGGGAGATATCATCTACACTGACCAAGGAGTCGAGGCCAAGGCCTTCGATGTGAAAGACGGCCTCGGGTTGCGTGTCGCCAGTGAGGCCGGATTGGCTCTCGCCATCATGACCGGACGGTCGTCGCGCGTGGTCGAGCGCCGCGCGAGGGACCTCCACATTTCCGACATCCTTCAGCGGGTGGGCGACAAGGCCGCGGCCTTGCGCACGCTGGTAGAAGACAAGGGAATCCCTCTCGCTCGCGTATGCTTCATGGGCGATGATCTGAACGACCGAGAGGCCATGAAGATGGCCGGCGTCTCGATCGCACCGGCCGATGCAGTCGAGGAGATCAGGGAGGTCGCCGACCTCGTCACCGACGCTCCTGGAGGCAGAGGCGCGGCGCGCCAGGCGGTGCGCGCGATCTTGAGCGCCCAAGATCGGTGGCAGTCTGCTGTCGAGGCTTATCTCGCAGGGCTCAGCCAGCGAGACCGCACCCGGCGAGAGGTCGGGAAGTGACTGCCTGATCCCTACTTCGGAACAAACAGGAAGTACGGCCCGACTTCCTCCTCCAACCTATAGCGCGCCACCACGCCTGAGATGATGCCCTCGGGCCATCGCCCGCCCTTCCAATCCGAGCCGGCTCTGTGCAGCGCCTGGTCGCGCGGGTTGAATGGATTGAATCGCAGCACAATCAGCGGGTACCGTCCCTCTCTAACGCCCTGGAATACCGGCTCCGGATCCAGCGCGCCCGCGCGCGCCATCATCGTGAACTCGAACGGCATCAGCGGCGGCTTCTCGCCCGCCAGCAGCGTCAGCCCCGTATCTTCACAGAGAACGGGCCCGTCGGTGAGCTGTATCCTCTCTATGACGATTCGACTTGAGGAGGAGTGCACCCGTGGCCGGAGGATGCTCAGCGTATCTGTCAGATGAGGTGGTATCAACATCCACACCATTTGAGCCGCCAGGGCACCCGCCATGAGCATGAGCCCGATCCGTCGGCCTCCAGCCTTGGGGGAGACGACTCCCCACATGACGCCAAACATCATGGCCCCGACGACAGTTGGCTCCAGCAGGTAGTTGTGCGCCGAGCCGACGCGGCCGCCGGTCAGGAATATCGCGCACGCGATGATGAAATATACGAAAAGAGATCGCGTCGGCCGGTGGCAAGCATTCCACACGGCGGCGATGCCCGTGATTGCGAAGTAGACCGGCCACAGCTTGAGGGGCGAGGGGTTCTCAGAGACCCACAGCAGAGACCAGAGCTGTTGCCAACTCCACGACTTCCCGACCGACGTGGCGGTGTGAAGGTGTAGTTGATGGTAGAGCCCGCCGCCCGTGAGGAGCACGGCAGTTCCGAAGAGCACGGCGATGATGGCTACTTGCAGCCCGAAGCTTCTCAGGGCCTTGACCAGGCCGTCTTCCCGCGCCCGGCTCACCAGAGCAGCCGCCATCGCACCGACCGTGGTTCTCCGCGTGAGAGTTGCCAGCGCAAAGAGCGACATTCCCACGAAGCGGTGCTTGACGGTGAAGAAGTAAAACCCAGCTACTGCGAAAGCAAGCGCGAGGATGTCGACCCGCATAATCGTCCCCCACACCATGAAGTGCGGCATGGCCAGGATCATGGCACCTGAGACGAAGGCCGCGAAGCGTTGGCGCGTGTGATGCCACACGACGAGCGCGGCGAACACCGCGATGGCGACAGCCCCCACACACGAGAGCAGGCGGCCAAAGACAAAGTTGACTCCGGTCAGCTTCACGCCCAAGGCGCAGAGAGCATAGTACAGTGGCACGTAGCTCGCGATGAGGTAGGGTGGCTCGTCTACAGGCGGGTACATCGGGCCGCCGAGAGCAACGTGCTGCGCGATCTGGAGGATAGGGCCTTCGCCATAGTCGAGTTGATAGGGAAAAGTGATGGACCGATACGCGTATACGAGGAAGAGGAAGACCTGCAGCACCGCAGCGGCCCCCAGGAGGCCGCTGATGACAGGCAAGAGCGAAGAGCCTTCGCCCTTCGGCTTTTCTTCGACTCGCTTTGGACTCATCGGCTATGTTCGTCGGAGAATGTGGACGCGTCGTCCCTCGGTCTTCAGTCGGCCTTCCGCGAACAGTTGGATCGCCTGTGAGTAAAGCTCGTGTTCGACAGGGAGAATGCGTATGGCCAGCGTCTCGGCCGTGTCTCCTTCTTCTACGGGCACGGCACGCTGGAGGATAATCGGGCCTTCGTCTGTCCCCAGGGTGACGAAGTGGATGGTGCAGCCCGAGACTTTGCAGCCGTAGTCCAACACAGCTTGGTGGACGTGGTGCCCGATCATGTTCTTGCCGCCGAAGGAGGGCAGCAGCGCCGGATGGGTATTCATGATGCGGCCCGCATAGGCCTCGACCAACTCCGCGGTCATGATCCGCAGGTACCCGGCCAAGCAAACCAGTCCTACATCATGGTGTTCGAGCCGCTCCAGCACGGCGCGGTCGAATGCTTCTCTGGTGGGAAACCGCTGTGTATCGTGACGGTTGAGCCAGTGCTCGGGGATCCCGGCTTGGCGGGCCCGTTCCAGCGCGCCGCACTGGACATCGCTGATGACGACCGCAACCTCGGCGTCGATCTTCCCCGACGCGCAGTTGTCGATAATCGCCTGAAGGTTCGTTCCGCCGCCTGAGGCCAAGACGCCTATCTGCAGCTTCTTCGCCATGATGTCCTCCCGCCTACGGAGTCGCGACTCACCGGACATCAATCTGTGATTAGCCGTGGAACACTTCGGAGGGAAGGGGCTTGCCTCCTGCCTGCTCCTTCTCACAAGGATTTCGGTGGGAAGCACCGTGACCGAGGGGGCTGCGAGAGACGAGGGCCCCGCTCAACTGAGCCGATCGATCCCATGCAGCTTCTCATGGAACTCCACGTTCCAGGGGCCGTACGGACAGCTCATACAGGAGCAGCCTTCGAGCGCGGGGAGGCGATTCGGCAGGTCGAGGCATTCCTCCCGAAATTGGCGGTAGTCCTCGGCGCGCCAGGCGGCGGCGAAGCCCCCTTCCTTGATATCACCTACCACCCGTTCACAGGCACAGCAGGGATGGAGGCGACCGTCGGCCGTAACCAGCGCGAAGATGTGGCCGATATAGCAGGGCATGTACCGGTAGATGTCAGCGGAGAAGGAGGTGCCGCTCTCGGCCCGCGCGCCGAAGGTGCCCCGTACTTCGAGACCCTTCGATCGTGCAACTCCGACGGCCTGCTCGACCTGGCGTTTTGCTTCTTGGAACTGGTCGTCGGTCAGCTGCACTGGCGCCTCCGGCGGCGCGGCACCCAGCGCGCTGAAGGTCACAATGTCCGCCCCCGCCTCTGCCACCACCTCGACCCACGGCACCGGCTCCATGTAGTTGTCGGCCTGCACCACGAAGGAGGTCTCGATGACGGGCGACTGCGACGCAGCTTTCTCGCGCGCATCGCGAACTGCACGAATCGCGCCCAGTACACGCTCAAAGGTCGCGGCTGCGACCCCGTGGATCTTTGCGTAGGTTTCCGCTGTACCTGCGTTGAGGCTTACGTGCAGTTCGTCGAGCCCGAGATCGACCAACTCTCGACCGCGCTTCTCGTTCAGCAGGGAGGCGTTGGTCACCAGCCGCACCCATAGCCCCGCTTCCTTGGCCTGGCGGAGGAAGTCGAACAACTTGGGATGCAGCAATGGTTCGCCCAAGCCACACAGCTCTACGCCC
>JAFGIH010000081.1 GCA_016929985.1 Thermoleophilia bacterium
ATACCCGACGGCGCGTCGCTCATAGAAGCCGGGTCGGCCCTGCTGCCTGTAGCGCAGGCGCTCCTGGCCGAGAAGGACAAGCTGCGCGAACTGGTAGGGCCGACGGAGGAATAGCTCGTCGGAGTGAGGGTCGCGATCGGGGGGTGTGCGCGCTTGGTGGAGGCGCATACCCCCTCTTCAAGGGGGCAATCATGGCGAAGGCACGACGCAAGACCATGCGGCAGAGCGCTGCATCAGCTCTGGACGAGGCGATCGGCGTCTTGGGCAAAGGCACAGAGACTCAGGTGCTGGGGCATCTGGCGGAGTTCGCCGACCAGGTGGTTGTCATAACCGAGAAACTGGTGGCCGTGGTCGAGCGCTTCGCCGACGATCGTTACGACGAGCTGGCGGAGGCGGCCCACGAGTTGGATCTGCTCGAAAGCGCCGCCGACGACACGAAGGAAGCCATCCTCGACCGGCTGGCGCTGGGAAGCGTGTTCCCCATGGGCCGTGCAGACCTGGCACGTTTGGTGGCCTCCATCGACGCTATCGCGAATCTGGCGGCCGGGGCGGCCGACCGTATCTCCATGCGCCGGTTCACGCTCCCCGCCTCCATGAACGAGAAGCTGGTGGAGTTGGCCCGGATAGACCTCGAGGCGGTAAGGACCCTTCGTGACGCAGTCGTCGCCATCGGCGCCGATCTGCGCGTGGTCATTAGGCTCGCCCGCGAAGTGGACAAGATCGAGAGCCGCGCCGACGAAGTGTTCTCAAAGCTCTATCAAGGCATGTTCGAGATCGAGACAGACTACAAGACCTTCCATCAGCTGAAGTCCATCATCGAGCGTCTGGAGAACGTAGCCGACCGCTGCTGCGAGAACGCCGAACTGCTGCGTCACATGGCCCTGGAGTACCTCGAGAGTGAATGAGTCGTCTCGGTCGCGCAGGCATCAGGGTGAGGGCGTGAACAATTGAGCGGCGGCACCGGCCAGCTCATAGCCGTTGTGACGGTAGCTCTGTTCTTCGACCTCTTGAACGGCTTCCACGACGGCTGCAACGCCGTATCCACCGTGATCTACACAGGCGCTCTCAAACCCCGCGTCGCCATCGGTCTCTCGGCCTTCTTCAACTTCGTCGGACCTTTGGTCATGGGAGTGGCTGTCGCCAAGACCATCGGCGGGGTGATCGATGCGCAGCAGGCCACCGCTCATCTGGTCATCGCGGCTCTGCTCGGAGCCTGCGTGTGGGAGATCCTCACCTGGGTATGGGCACTGCCCATGAGTTCGTCCCATGCTCTGGTAGGGGGGCTGTTAGGAGCCGGGGTGGCGGCTCTTGGTTTCAGCGACGGCCCGAACTGGGGCAAGGTCGGCATCATCTTCGCCGCGTTGCTTGCGTCACCGTTTCTCGGCATCCTCACCGGGTACCTGCTCATGCGTCTCAGCAGAGCCTTCTTTGCTCGAACGCGCTGGAGCATGGCTAAGGCCGATCGTTTCTACAAACACATGCAGATCTTGTCGTCCAGCTGGGTGTCGTTCAGCCACGGCTCAAACGACGCCACGAAGGTCATGGGTATCATCGTGATCTTTCTGGCTGCGCAGAAGGGCACGACCGTCTCTGATCATGGGGTGCCGATATGGGTGATCCTCTCCTGCGCCGCGGCCATGGCTTTGGGTACCTTCCTGTCGGTGAAGTCCTTCCGTCTCATCAGGACGTTGGGCGAGCGGATCACCAAGCTTCACCCCATCAACGGCTTCAGTGCCGAGGTCGGCGGCGCGATCATCATCCAGGTCGCGTCGTTGCTCGGCCTGCCCGTCTCGACCACCCACGTGGTCACTTCGGCCGTCACCGGCACCGGCCTTGCAAGCAAGTTGGGCGGTGTCAGCTGGAAGGTGTTCCGCGCCATCATGCTTGCCTGGGTGGTCACATTGCCGTTCTGCGCTATCATGGCCGCAATCTTCTACTATCTCCTCAACCTCTGGATGTAGGGGGCTACGTGGCGAAGTCGCGACTCGACAAGATCAGGCGCACGCTTGGGGGCGAGACCACCCTCGAGGGCGTGATCGACGCCATGGGCAAAGAGCGCGAAGAGCAGGTGCTCGAAAAGCTCGCCGAGTTCGCCGATCAGATGGTCGTCATCGCCGAGAAGCTACGGGAAGTGGTGGAGTTGTTTGCCGCCGCCGACTACGAGGGCGTGAAGAAGGCGGCCAAGGAGGTCGGCCATCTCGAAAGCCATGCCGATGACGCCCGGGACGCCATCCTCGACAGGGTGTCGCTGGGGGGCGTCTTTCCGATGCACAGAGCCGACCTCGCGCGGCTGGTGAGCTCCATCGACAACATCGCCAACCTGGCCTCCGGCGCGGCCGACCGCATCTCCATGCGCAGTTTCAGCCTGCCTACCGAGATGAACGAGCAGCTGGTCGAGCTGGCCAGAGTGGATCTGGAGGCCGTCAAGGTGCTCCGTGAGGCAGTGGTCGCCATGAGCACCGACCTGGGGGCGGCCATCAAGCTGGCCGGTAAGGTGGACAAGCTCGAGAGCCGCGCCGACGACATCTTCGCCTCCCTGTATCACACCATGTTCGATATGGACATCGACTTCAAGACCTTCCATCAGCTGAAAGCCATCATCGACCGCTTGGAGAACATAGCCGACCGCTGCAGCCAGAACGCCGAGCTACTGCGGCACATGGCGCTCGAATATCTCGAAGAGGAGTAGCGGCCTTCTTCCGCGTCGGCACTACCTCGTACATCGTTCCCGACGGCCTCGTTCCTAACGGCGAATACCTCGCTCCGCTTGTGGACGACGTTCAGCTCGTGCTCTTCGACACCGACGAACACGGCAACAATCTGCCGAACGCCTGGGAAGTCATCCGCCTCCGCCGGCTCGCGGAGCAACATGGGCTCACCTACACCGTCCACCTGCCGCTCGACCTCAGGTTGAGCGACGACTTCGCTGCCGGGGACCGCCTCGCCGGCGGCGAGCTGTCGGCCGGGAACCACATCTCGCTGGTCAAGGCCCGCCGCGCCATCGACGCGACACGCGACCTCGACCCGTTCGCTTACACGCTGCACCTCGACGGGCAGGAGTTCCTCGGTCCGGGGGGCGTGGCAGGGATGCGACCGGAGGCGGTGCGGCAGTGGCAGACGAACGGACGGCGGGCCCTCGAGCTCGTCTGTAGTTGGGTGCCCGACCCCGGGCGTCTCTCTGTGGAGAACGTGGAGGCCTGGGATCCCGAGGTCTTCGCGCCCGTGGTGGCGGAATCGCCTGTCGCGCGGACCATCGACGTGGGGCACCTGTGGCTGCAGCAGGTAGATCCCATGGATCACCTGGAGCGCTGGATAGACCGCGCCAGGGTCGTCCATCTGCACGGCATCGCCGAACGCGACCACGCCTCATTGGCTCTGATCCCGCCCGAGCGGCTCGATCCCGTTGTAGACTTGCTCGTGACGGACTTCTCGGGGGTCGTCACCCTCGAGGTGTTCGATCGTGAAGACCTGAGGACCTCCATGCAGGCGCTTCGCGCGTCGATAGACCGCGGAACGGCTCGGAGGAGCACTGCGGATGTATGACTATGAAGCGTGGGTGATGCGATGAAGATCGGTCTGGCTCAACTCAACTCGCGGCAGAACAAGGCCGCCAACCTGGCCGCGGCGGGCCGGGGCGTCGACCTCCTGGCCGCCCAAGGTGTCGACCTGGTGCTTCTACCTGAGATGTTCAACTTCCACGGCTTGGACGACGCGAACGCGGCCGCGGCCGAACCCATCCCCGGCCCCAGCAGCGACTGGGCGCGCGACAAGGCCCGGCGGCACGGCATCTTCGTGCACTGCGGCAGTCTCGCCGAACAGCGCGGCGACAAGGTGCTCAACACCAGCGTGGTCTTCGACCGCAGTGGAGCGGAAGTCGCCCGCTACAGCAAGATGCACCTCTGGGACGCGCGGACGCCCGATGGCTTGGAATACCGGGAATCAGACTCCTTTGCGGCCGGCGACGAGGTGGTCACCTTCGACTGCGAGGGTGTGACCATGGGCCTCGCCATCTGCTACGACGTGCGCTTTCCCCAGCTCTTCCACGCACTGGTCGACAAGGGGGCGCAGGTGTTTCTCGTGCCGGCCGCCTTCACCATCCCCACGGGCATCAGCCACTGGGAGCCTGTGCTACGGGCGCGCGCCATCGAGAACGGCTGCTACATGGCCGCCTGCGGCCAGTGGGGCGCATATGCGAGGGGCCGGCAGAACTACGGCCACAGCATGGTGATAGACCCCTGGGGGACGGTCACGGCGCAGTGCCACGAACGGGTGGATATCCTGGTGGCCGACCTGGACATGGACTACCTGGCCGCTGTCCGGGAGCGCATGCCGGTACAGCAGCATCGGCGCCGCGACCTGTTCGGCTAGGGCCCCAAGCGTGAAGGTCGACCTGGGTCCAGCATCTGAACTCGATATCAGGACTGCCAGGAGGGCTCTCGCTCTGCTCAATCCGCGGCGCCTCTACCACCGGGCGGAGATCGAGTGCGCCGACCGGCTGCCGGCTGAAGGCGGGGCCGTGATCGTGAGCAACCACGGGCGGTTGGATCTCGATAGCTTCATCCTTGCCGGACTGATACTTCGCTCGCGGAGACGTTTGGTGCGCATCTTGGCCGATCATCTGTGGTTCGACATCCCGGTCGTCCGGCGCCTGTGGGCGCTGGCTGGAGCCGTAGACGGAACGCGGGAGAACGCCGCGCGGCTTCTCTCCCGAGAGGAGTTGGTGCTGACCTATCCCGGTGGGGTGCGGGAGATCATGAACGGCCGCTTCGGCCACGAGCACATAGAGTGGTCCGGCCGGCTGGGCTTCGCCCGAGTGGCCATAGAAGGCGGAGTGCCCGTGATCCCGGTAGTGAGCGTAGGGGTGAACAACGGCTTCGTGTTCCTCACCAGTGGGCGTAGGCTGGGGAGGCTGCTATTCCAGAGGTTGCTCAGACTGGGGCCGGCCTACAGCGAGTATCGCGATCCCTTGGCGATCGGCCTCGTGCCGTTACCCCTGCCGTTCTCCACGGCGGTCCACCTGCCCCTGCCCTGCAAGGTGCGCTACGTGGTGGGCGAGCCGATCTGGCCGGCGGCTCGTGCCTCCGACAGCGCCGGCGCAGCCGAGTTCGCCGCCCATGTCGAAGAGGTGATGCGCGCGCTGATCGCGCAGTACGGCCGCCCGTAGGAGCGGCCGCCACGGAGCGAAAGCCCGGCAGCGACGGCGCCACAGGGCGAAGCCAGAAAGCCACAGGCGCCACGGGGCAAAGCCCCGTAGGCGCCGCCCCCCCACAGTGAGGTTGGTGTCACTGACGACCTCATCTGAGGGCCACCGAGAGGCTGTAGGGGTCAGAGCGAAGCTTTTGCGTACTCGCGAGTGCTTCGCGGAGACCCCTACAGCCTCTCGGTCACTCAGAACTCCATCTCGAAGTGGAACACCCCTTCGTTCAGCTTGGAGGTCACCTTCATGCCGCTGTGGTTGATGACCGCCTGCATGGCCTTGTTGTCGCGCATGACCTCGGCCGTGAAGCCGGCGATGCCGTTGCGCTTGGCGATGATGGCGAGATGCTTCATGATGAAGCCCCCGATGCCCCTCCGCTGCCAGTCGTCGCGCACCACGAATGCCACCTCGGCCCGGTTCGTCTTCTGGTCGAGGTAGTAGCGGCCGATGGCGATGATCTCTTCGCCATGGGCTTCGGGTACCGTCCCCACGATGGCCACTTCGTTGCGGTGGTCCACATACACGAAGTTCTGCAACTGCTTCCGGGGGATGCGCTTCATGTGCGACATGTAGCGGTAGTACACGGTCTCCTGCGAGAGCGAGTAGAACAGGTCGCGGGTGCCGTGTTCATCCGTGGGGTTCATCGGGCGGAAGCTGATGAGGGTGCCGTCGTCGAGGAGCATCGTGGTGCGCACCTCTTTGGGCCCCACGGTGAGGCGTCCCTCCACGTCCGCCATCTCCGGACGCACCCACTTGTACTCGATGGCTTTCGAGAGCAGTTCCTCGCGGAAGTCGGGGTGAGCGATGGTGATGAGAGCCATGGCCCGCTCCTGCACGCTCTTGCCGTGCAGGTAGGCGACCCCGTACTCGGTCACCACGTAGTGGACGGCGCCTCTGGTGGTGACGACGCCCGCTCCGGGCTGGAGCGCGGCGACGATGCGCGATACCGT
Organism: Thermoleophilia bacterium; assembly: GCA_016929985.1. The sequence goes on from JAFGIH010000081.1 coordinate 6,148, forward strand.
CCCGTCTTTGGCGGTGGATGGCAGAGCGATGATGGCGCGGCCGTCGGTGGAGCGGCCTGCGCCCTGGTTGAAGTCGGACTGCCCTCCGATGCCCGAATAGAAACTGGTGCCGAGTGAGTCGGAGCAGACCTGGCCGGTCAGATCGACCTCGAGGGCGGTGTTGATGGCCACCATCTTGTTCTGCTGCCCGATGATGAAGGGGTCGTTCACATACTCGGTCGGGTTGAAAGAGAACACCGGGTTGTTATTCACGTAGTCGTAGAGCGCTTTGGTGCCCATGGCGAAGCTGGTGACGATCTTGCCCCGGTCCAAAGACTTCTGGCTGCCGGTTATGACTCCAGATTCGACGAGGGGGATGATCGCATCGGTGACCATCTCGGTATGGATCCCCAAGTCCTTCTTGTCTCTGAGGAGCGAGACGACCGCGTGCGGGATGCGCCCGATGCCCACCTCGATGGTGGAGCCGTCTTCAACGAGCGAGGCGATGTGCTCGCCGATGGCCTGAGGGACGGTCAACGAATCAGAGGCCCACGTGCCCGCTTTGACGTCGTCGATGAAACCCGAGTAGGAGGTCTCGATGAGAGGCTCGTCGACCGGGACGAGAACATCGAGGTCGAGCACACTCACAAAGCTGTCACCGAGCGTCCACGGCATCTGCGGGTTGACCTGGGCGATGAC
>JAFGIH010000717.1 GCA_016929985.1 Thermoleophilia bacterium
CCCTCCCTGCTCAGGATGGTCGCGATGTGAAACCCGACTTCGCCGGCGCCTACGATGACTGCGTACATGCGCAACAGAATAGCAGCGGTGAACACGCAATGCGGGACGCGCAACCAACCAGGGCGCGAAGCTCAGTGGCGCCGGCGCACGCCGCCAGCGAGAACGCCCCTAGGCCCGGATCTCCTCGCGCATGAAGAGCAGGTAGCCGATGGTGAAGAAGAGCATCACGCATCCCAACAGTGCCACCACCTGTGGCCAGATCAACACCAGGCTCTGCCCCAGACTGAGCGGCCCCACGACGGCTCTATCGATCTGCTCGTAAACCAGTACGCCCAGCGAACGAACGCTCGGATTCAGGAGAGCGGTAGTGGCTTCGTCGTACAGGGTGCTCGGCGACACGCGATTGAGGTCGTTGGACAGCTCCTCGTGGCGTAGCACCTCGGCGTCGCTGGAGCTCTCACCCACGGGCGCGGCCGCATCAACGATCAACCCCACGATGAGACTCGCGAATATCGCGAAGAACAGCCACACGGCGATGGAAGCCAGCGCCGAGGTGGCGGCTTGTTTGAAAAGCACGGAGAAGAGCTGCGCCAGGGCCAACCAGAACCCCACGTAGATCACAGTGACGATGATGAAGAGGATCAGCCTCCACACCTCTTCGCCCGAGGGCGTCGTACCCAGGAGGAATATGCCCACGCCGCCCACGATCACCACGAGAGCGGTGAGCGCCAACCCCACCACGCCCAGGCCGGCGAAGAACTTGCCGTAGAGCACCGAATCGCGGTGGATGGGCTGCGACACCAGACGGCTGAGCGTTCCTTGCGAGCGCTCGCTGTTGAGAGCGTCGAACCCCAAGGCTATGCCCAAGAGAGGTGCCAGGAACGTCAGGAAGTTAGTGAACGAGGGCAGACTCTGCCCAGAGACCGTGAACAGATACAGGAACGCGAAATCGACGCTGTTGGAGGCCGCGGCGGCTTCTCTTACCGCGGAACTCGCCGCGTACATGGCCGCCAGCGTCGTGACGCCGATCAGGATCAGTAGGATGCCGAACCGCATGCCCGACAGGTGGTCGGCGAACTCCTTGCGGGCGACCGGCCCGACCCCTACCGGCAGGATCCGTCCGCGCACCCGCGGCGTACTCTGCGCCTTGTCTGGGCTGCCCTGCTGCGGTTCGAGTGTCAGCGCTCCATCAGTCTCGGACATGTGCGGTATCGACCTCCTCCCTGAAGTAGCGGTCGTAGATATCATCGAGGCTCATACCCCGCTGGCTGAGGTGCACAGGAAGCACCTTCTGGTCGGCCAGCGTCCGCGCTACATCAGCCCTGATGTCGCGCCGCGCGCGCACGGTGAACATGCCGCGCTCCACGCCAACCGAATCCACGTCGGAAAGAGCCTTCAGGGCGCTGCCCAGACCCTCGAGCGCGCGGGCGTCCAACTCCAAGCCCTCCGAGGTGACGGCGGACACCTTGAACTCCAAGTCGTCTTCGCGCGCCAGTTGCCGCTCGAGCTCCGGCACCGGGCCCGCCGCGATGAGATGGCCGCCTACGAAGATGCCCACCCTGTCGCACACCTCCTGCACCTGGTGGAGCAGATGCGACGACAGAAGGATGGTCATGCCCTCCTCTTCCCTCAGGCGCGCGAGCATGGCCAACAGGTCGCGCACACCCTCAGGGTCGATGCCGATGGTCGGCTCGTCCAAGATGAGTATGGACGGCTGCTTGACCAGAGCGTCGGCGATGGCGAGGCGCTGCCTCATGCCTCGCGAGTACTTGCCCGCGCGCTTCTCGGCCGCGTCGGTCAACCCAACCTCCGCGAGCAGCGAGTCGATCCGTGTCTCGGCTTCCTTGCGGGAGATCCTGTTGAGCGAAGCCGTGTAACGCAGATTCTGCCTGCCGGTCATATTGGGGTAGAACCCCACGTTGTCGGGGAGATAGCCCACTCTGGACTTGACGCTGAGAGGGTCGCGCACCGGATTGTGCCCGGCCACCGTCACGCTGCCCGAAGTAGGCTCGGTAAGGCCGAGGAGCATAAGGATGGTGGTCGTCTTCCCAGCCCCGTTCGGACCGAGGAGCCCGAAGATCTCCCCTTGCTTCACCGACAGGTCGAGATTGTCGACCGCCGTGAACCGGCCGTACTTCTTGGTCAGCCCTTGCGCTGTGATGACGTCATCGACCACGTCGACCGTCCGCTCCTCTAGCGATGTCCGAAGCGGCGGAAGACGAACCCGAGTATGGCTATCGCTGCGATGGCGATGAGAACCCCGATGACACCCCACAGAGTGGAGGTCTTCACGGTGACTCGAACCTCGGAATCGGCGCTGGCCTGATCCGCCTTGGCAGTCATGGTGACCACATAGTCGCCCGCGATGACGTTCTCAGCAGGCGTGATGACCGCGGTCACTTCCATCTGCTGGTTGGCGGGCAGTGATTCGACGACGCTGGGCTCGAAGGTCACCTGCCAGTTGGCGGGCGCGGTGGCGCTGAGTTTCACACCCTGCACCGGTCCAGTGCCGTTGTTCACGACCAGGCACTTCACCATGCTGGTCTTGCCCTTCTTGACCTCCGCGTTCAGGTTGCCGTCGGCGGTGGTGAGGCTCAGGTTGTAGGTGCCGGTGACTTCGACCTGCAGGGGGATAGACACGGTCTCGCCGCCGCCCGTGGCGGTGACGACGATGTCATACACGCCTATCTCGGCGTTCGCCGCCGGGGTCACCTTGAGGTTGAGGCCTTGCTTGCCCTGCGACTCCACCACCACGGTGGGAGTCTCCTGCGACACCCCGGAGGGCATGAGCGACAGAGTCCAGTTCTCCGGGCCTGTGCTGGTCAGATTGTAGGCGCGCTCCTCAGGGGTACTGTTCTGCAGGTTGAGCGAGAAGGTGAAGGTGGCTTTGGAAGACCCGCGCAACGAGGCGTATTCAGCCGTCAGTTCGGTCGTGCCGCCCTCGACCTCGCTCACTGTGAAAGTGATAGGGAGAGAGACCGACGCGCCGCCCGAGCGTGCCACCACTGTGAGCGTCGAGACGCCCTCTTCGGCCAGGTGGGGGATCTTGACTTGTAGGTCGATCGAAGAAGGGTTCTCGGGATCGGTCATGATGGCGGCGATGGGGCGCCCCCCACCCATGATGCTGGCTTCCCACTCGGCCGGCAGGCCCTGCACCGAAAGGTCCACACGCTGCGCAACGGTGTCTGTGACCGTGAGGTCTAGGTTGACCGTCTGCCCGGCCTGCACCGTCATAGCAAGGTAGGGGGTGCTGAGTGTGGTCGCCTGGGCGGATGTGACCCCGCCGATGACGGCGAAGAGAACCACCAACCCGAAGACGACGCTCATGAGTGAGACGCGCAGTACGCGGCTCGAACGCTGCAATGCAAGAAAGCCCGACAGCATGTCGACAAACCTCCGGCCGTGACGACTGTAGTGTTCTACGAGTTGTGAAGCCCCTGTCCTGAGGCATTCGGCGCGTGCCAGAGGATACCACGGTCTGTGTAAAGTCCAAGTAAAGAAAAAGGCCGGCGCCCGGACTCGTCTTGAGTCCGGGCGCAGGCCCCGTTCGCGCGGCGGGGGCCCGCCGCCGGTCGTCACACCGCCAGCAGGCTGCTAGTTGCGGCTCCAACCCCAGGGATCCTGGGCTTCGGGCATGTCGAGCACGGTAGGGCTCACTTGGCCGTAGTAGACGCCCGACAGCACCGATATCAGGGCGCCTGGTTCAGTGTCCCGAGTGCTGAGGATGAGCCGCCGCGGCTTGCCGTTCGGCCCAATGGGCACCTGTATCTGGATGAGGTGGTTCATGTTCACGAACGTGTTCAGGAACATCCAGACGGCTCTTTTCCTGACAGCCTTCTTGTTACGCGGGCGCTTCATCGCCTGCGCCGCAGAGACCGGCCACGACACCGACTCGTAGTCACCGAGGTCACGGTTCCAGATGCCTGCGCCCCACATGCCGAGGACGACCAGGAGAAAGGTCATCAGCGTGGCGGCCAGGTAGTAGTAAGGGGGGTATCCTCTGTGCCCGCCGAGGGTATCGGCGACCAGGAAGCCAGCATAGAAGCCCACCGGGAAGAACCCTATGTAGCTGAGCACCCGCGCCCATGCCATCCACACCGGCATCCGGTGCCCTTTGAGCCAGACCTGCTCCCCGTTGGTGGCCACCTCACAATCACCGACGAAGCGCGATCCCCAAAGGCCCGCATTGAGATATGAGGCTGTTGCGCCGACGAATCTAGGTTTGCGACTGGAAACGATCGACATGGCTCACCTCCAATCGATGACTCGTATGTTGATATATCGACCGAGTCGACGACGGACTTGAGCGTCGCTTCCCCGAGGGAGCGGCGCCTTCGGCGCCGGTGAGTGCGCCCCCGGGCTCAGGCCACCCCGGCCGGCCGCGGTGTAAGCCGCTCTGCCAGCTCCACGAACTGCCGCGGCTCGAGCCGCTCGGCCCGTACATCGGCGGGGAGGCCGAGTCCACCGACCAGAGCCGTCGCCTCTCCCCGCGACAGAGCCAAGCCCGCGGAGAGAGCGTTGACCAGCGTCTTGCGGCGCTGGCCGAACGCTGCCTGGATGACCGTTCGCAGCCGGGCCGGCTCGCACCCGGTCAGGGTCTCCTCCGGCCGGCGGTCGAAGACCATCAGACTCGAGTCCACCCGGGGTTGCGGATAGAAGATGGAGCGCGACAACGAACGCACATGCAGAGCCTCGCCGTAGAGCTGCACCCACACCGAAAGGATGCCGTAGGCCTTCGATCCCGGCGCCGCCGTCATGCGTTCCGCCACCTCGCGTTGCACCATGACGCAGTAGCGCCTTACGCTGGGGAGCCTTTGCAGCGACTCGATGATGAACGGCCCGGCCACCGAATAGGGTAGATTGCTGGCGCACACGGTAGGGAGCGGCGCCAATGCGCCAAGGTCCGCCTTCAGGACGTCCACGTAGTGCAGACTCACGTTGGTGCATCCGGCCAGTGTCGCCCGCAGGGGGCCCTCAAGGCTCCGGTCGATCTCGAACGCGTGCACGTGGGCGGCCACAGCGGCGAGCGCGCCCGTGAGCACGCCCAGCCCCGCCCCGACCTCGAGGGCGACATCGTCGGCGTTGCACTCCAGTCGGGAGAGGATGACGCCCAAGATGTTGTCGTCGATGAGGAAGTTCTGGCCCAGATCGCGCTTGGGCGTGACTCCGAACTCCTTCAGCCGCGCCAGGGAGACCTGCTTGAGGCCGGTGTCGCTCACCGGAGAGCCCGCCCTTGTTCGGCCAACCGTTCGGCCAGACGCGGGAACGCCCGGCGCACATTTAGCTCCACTTGAGCCGCGAGTCCCTCCACCCCCACCCCGCGCAATCCCGCCACGAACTCGTAAGTGTGAGCCACCAACGCGGGACGGTTCGGCCGCCCCCGCAGCGGGACCGGGGCCAGCCACGGAGCGTCGGTCTCGAGCATCAGCAGATGATCGGGCACGGCCGCCGCAGCCGCCTGTAGCTCCACGGCCTTCTTGTAGGTGACGTTGCCCGCGAAGCTCACGTAGTGGCCCCTGTCAATGACCTCGTCCAAGCGGTCGGGCAGCGAGAAGCAGTGCAGGATCACGGTCATGCCTTGCGCGTAATCGGCAAGCGTGGCCAGGGTCCGGTCGGTGGCGTCACGGGTATGGATCACCACCGGCAGCCCGGCCCGCCGGGCCAGCTCGATGTGGCGGATGAAAACCTCTTCCTGCAGGTCGCGGGGCCAGTTGTCGTGATAGAAGTCCAGGCCGGTCTCGCCCACTGCGATCACGCGAGCGTGCGCCACCAACTCCTCGATGCCGGCCATCTGCTCATCGTCAGCATTGCCCGCCTCTTCGGGATGGATGCCCACCGTGGCGAAGACCTCGGGAAACCGCTCCGCGAGGCGCACGCTGTAGCGGGAGCGCTCCAAGTCGATGCCCGACTGGATGATGAGTCCCACTCCAGCTTCCCAAGCATCGCTGATGAGGGCTGCCGCCTCTTCCTGACAGTGGTCCAGGTGGGTGTGGGAGTCGATCAACATGGAGTGGTGAGGCCTCGGAGCTCGGTCGACGAGATCGGCCGGTGGCGTGACACCCGGCTGATGGAGGTCATTCCTCGATGCGCGGGAACAGCGGGGCGCCGGCGGTGACCTGCGCTCCACCCCGCAGAAGGCCCCAGCACGCCTCGTCCCAGGTGGGGACGCCGGCCCCACCTGCGGCCGCGTCATCCGGCCCAGCGCTCAAGCCCAGTCTCTCGCGGATAGCCATCGCCGTGGCGGGCATGAAGGGATAAAGCAGCACCGAGAGCAACCGCAGACCTTCGGCAAGATCCCAGAGTGTCGCGTCGAGCGCGGCGCCGGCCGGGCCCCGCTCCGGGCAGGCCGACTGGACGACCCCCTCCGCCTCGGCTGCCGCTGCCGCCTCGGCCGCCTCAGCCTTCGCCTGTTTCCACGGCGCCTGCTCTTCGACGTAGCGGTTGAGCCGGCGCACCAATACCCAGATGGTCTCCAGGGCGGCACTCAGGTCGAGCTCTTCGAGTTGCGTGCGGACGGCCGCGCAGGTGGCGATCGCCTCGACCGCGAGCGGCGAGCCCTGGTGAGCGAAGGTGCACTCCGGAGCGTCACTGTAGCCGTGGGGCGGCGCCGGCACTGCGCCGCCGCGATACTTGCCGATCATGGAGGCGGTCCGCGAGAGCAGGTTGCCGAGTTCGTTGGCCAGCTCGCTGTTGTAGCGGGCCTTGAAGCCCTCCTCGCTCACCATCCCATCCAGGCCGAAGCTCACTTCGCGCAGGCAGTACAGCCGGAAGGCGTCGGCCCCATATTGCTCGATGAGCGGGAAGGGGTCCATCACGTTCCCGCGGGTCTTGGACATCTTCTCTCCGCCCAGCTTCAGATACCCGTGGATGAACAGGTGCTCCGGCAACTCGTACCCCGCCGACATCAGCAGCGCCGGCCAGATGATGCCGTGGAACTTCAGGATGTCCTGCGCCATGAGGTGGTAGCTCGCCGGCCAGAAGCGCGACGAGAGGTCTTCGTCAGACGCGTAGGTGAGCGCGCTCAGGTAGTTAATCAGAGCGTCCACCCACACGTAGATGACCTGCGAGGGATCCCAAGGCACGCCGATGCCCCATTTGAGCGTGGAACGGGAGATGGAGATGTCGTCCAGGCCCTGCTCGATGAACGACAGCGCTTCGTTGTAGCGGTGTTTGGGGCGGACGAAATCGGGATTGTCCCGGTAATGGGCCGCCAGATGCTCCTGAAAGGCCGAGAGACGGAAGAAGTAGTTCTCTTCTTCCATGAACTCCGGGGCGGTGCCGTGGTCGGGACACAGGCCTTCGACCAGGTTCTCCTCGGTGTAGTAGGCCTCGCACGCCCGGCAGTAAAGGCCCGAGTATTTCTTCTTGTAGATGTCGCCCGCGTCGTAGCAGCGCTGCACGAACTGCTGCACGAACCGCTCGTGCTCGGGATCGGTGGTGCGGATGAAGAAGTCGTTGCTCGCTCCCACCTTTGCCGCCACCTCTTTGAACTTGGCCACCACCTCGTCCACGTGCTGCTTGGGGGTGAGTCCCCGGGCGGCCGCCGCCTGCTCTACCTTGGTGCCGTGCTCGTCGGTGCCGGTGAGGAAGAAGACGTCGTCGCCGAGCTGGCGATGGAAGCGCGCCGCCACATCGGCGGCCGCGGTGGTGTAGGCGTGCCCGATGTGCGGCACGTCGTTCACGTAGTAGATGGGGGTGGTGATGTAGAAGCGGGCCATAACCGGGCTATTCTAGCAGACAGGTCTTCGGCGGCCGCCCCACACATCCGTCCCCGGATAGCCGGTTCCCTGGGCCGGCTTTCCTATCTGCGGCTCACTACGGTATTCTCCAACGGACTGCAAAGTGCCAAGCAACAGGTGACCGCTTTGATCAAGTATCGCGATACCAGATCGCACCTGCACGAGGCGTTGCCCTACACCGACGTCATCCTCCAAGGCATCGCTCCGGGGGGTGGACTCTTCGTGCCTGAACGCCTACCCTTGATGACCCTGGCCGAGATCGAAGACCTGGGCATTATGCCGTACTGGCAACGAGCCGCCGAGATCTACTGGCGCTTCGAGCTCGACATCTCCGCGACCCGAGTCGCGGCGATAGCGCGCCAGGCGTACGGCGACAATTTCGACCACCACCAGATCGCGCCGGTGCGTGAGGTCGGTGCCAACCGTTTCGCGCTCGAGCTCTGGCACGGGCCCACCCTCGCCTTCAAAGACATGGCGTTGCAGTGTATGCCCCTCTTCTTCTCGACCGCACTCGAGTACTCGCGCGCACGAGGCCGCGCGAGTGGGGACTTCCTGGTGCTGGTCGCGACGTCCGGAGACACGGGGGTCGCGGCCCTCAGCGGCTTCGCCGACCGTCCTCACACCAAGATCGCCGTGTGTTATCCCTCGGGCGGGGTGTCGCCCATCCAGCAACGGCAGATGGTCACCCAGCCGGGGGACAATCTCACCGTCTTCGAGGTGGAGGGGGACTTCGACGCCTGCCAGTCGGCTGTGAAGGCGGTCTTCGCCGACGAGACCTTCGCGGGCGAACTCAAGACACAGCACGGCCTGCAGCTGTCTTCCGCGAACTCCATCAACTGGGGCCGGCTGATGCCGCAGATCGTGTACTACATCAGCGCCTACGCCGATCTGGTGGCGCGGGGCCACTGCACCCTGGGAGACCCCATCGATGTCTGCGTGCCCAGCGGCAACTTCGGCAACATCCTCGCGGCCTACTACGCCAAGCGCATGGGCACCCCCATCGACCGGCTGCTCTGCGCCTCCAACGCCAACAACGTGCTCGCCGACTTCCTCCAGACCGGCCGCTACGAGATCGCGGAGCGCAGCCTGGTGAAGACCGCGTCACCGTCCATGGATATCCTTATCTCGTCGAACCTCGAGCGGATGCTCTACGAGATCGCGGGCGACAGCGCCCAGGTCCGTGGCTGGATGGACGACCTCAAGAACACCCGGAGGTTCCAGCTCGATGAGAACACCTTCTCCCGCCTGCGCAGGGACATGGTGGGCGACTGGGTGGACAACCAGACCTGCATAGCCACGATCGGCCGGGCCTACCGAGAGCACCAGTACCTCATCGATCCTCACACGGCTGTGGCCTGGGAAGTGGCCGACAGACACGCCCGTGATCTACCCATGCTGGTCGTCTCGCCGGCCCACTGGAGCAAGTTCCCTGGGGATGTTCTGCGAGGCCTGGCCGACCTTCCCAAAGATCACGAGATCACCCTGAACGAGTTCGAGTTGCTGGAAGAGGTCCAGCGACTGGCTCCGGGCAATCTGGTCCCCTTGGGCATGCGCGATGTGCTCTCCCGACCTGTACGCTTTTCCAACCGGGTCGAGGGCCACCGAGAGTCGCTGGAACAAGGCCTCCGCGACTGGCTCTCGGGCTAGGGCGTCTCCCAGGAAGCGGCCCACAGCAGCCTCCCCGCGCGATCGTAAGCGTGGGCATTGACTCGCACCCTCACCGGCCTATACTCAGAGATATCCGAGGAATCCGGGGAGTGACCCGCTCTCCCCCTCATTGATCGAGAAGGAGGGGACTATGACAGGACACCGTTTCAATCGCCGAGCCCCGCTCATCATCCTGTTTCTGTTGGTGGCCCTAGGGCTCCTGCTGGGCGGCGCATACCAATCAGACACCGATCAGGCCGCCGCTGCTCCGTTGCTGCCCTTTGACCCGACTCCTTGGCTCCCTATTGACCCACCTTTCGATTTCGATTTCACCAAGTTCCTCATCGCCAGCGACTTCTCTCCCGCCAAGGACGAGACCGAGGTCGCCCTCAACAAGAACATCACGGTCCACTTCAACAGAGATCTCGATCCCACCACTATCAACGACAACACCGAGTTCAACATAAGGAGGAGCGGCTTCCTGCTCAAACTCCCGGCCGCGCTCAGCTACAGCCAGCTACTTGACACGGCCACGCTGAATCCGAGTTCGAACCTGCTCCCCGACACCGTCTATGAGGTCACCATCACGAACAAGATCACGTCCGAGGACGGAAAGACCTTGTTCAACCCCCAGACCTGGTCGTTCAAGACCATCTCGCCACCCCACGTGGCATCCAAGAGCCCTGCGGCGAACGCCACAGGAGTGCCGGTAGACCAGTCTGTCTCGGTCACCTTCGACAAGACCATGGATTGGTCGACGGTGACGGCCGCGTCGTTCTATCTGCAAGAACTGGGCGGCTCGGTGTTCTCCACCAACATCATGGAGAGTGTTGACAAGAAGACGGCGACGCTCACGCATTTGGCCGCTCTGAAAGAAGGCGCCACCTACGTGGTCACACTCACCACGGCGGTGAAAGCCGAGAACGGACTGAGCCTGCCATCCACAGTGACATGGATGTTCCAGACGGTCGCGAACGCGCCCACTGTGATCGCGAGGGCCCCAGGTGACGGCGCTACCAATGTGCCCCTCGATCAGTCGATCACGGCCACCTTCGACCGTGACATGGACGCTGCCACCCTCACGACTGCCACGTTCTACATCCAGAAGTCAGGCGGCAGCCCGCTGGTCGGCACGGTGAACTACAGCGCCGCCACCCGCACTGCCACTCTGGACCCACTCGCCGACCTGGAAGAGGCTGCTACTTACGAGGTCAGACTCACCACCGCCGTGGAGGCGGCCAACGGGGCGCCTCTGGCGGCTACGGTGGTCTGGTCGTTCACCACCGCCGGTGATGCCCCAACGGTGACCACCAAAGTACCCGCGAACGGAGCCACCGGCGTCCCGGTGGGCCAGACGATCGCGGCCACGTTCGACAAGAACATGAACCCGGCGACGCTCACCTCGGCCACTTTCTACGTCAAGAAGTCAGGCGGCAGCCCGCTGGTCGGCGCGGTTACCTACAGCGCGGGCACCCGCACGGCGAGCCTCGACCCGGCAGCCGATCTCGAGGCGGGCGCCACCTATGAGGTGGCTCTCACCACCTCCGTGCAGGGCGAGAACGGCCTGTCCCTAGCGGCCGCGGTGACCTGGACCTTCACGACCGCGGAAAGCGGCGGCCCCGGACCCGGCCCCACCTTCCCCGACGTATCCGGCTCCCCCTATGAGGACGCCATCTACGAGTTGGCCTCGCGGGGCATCATCAGCGGATACACCGACGGCACGTTCGGACCCAACAACCTGGTCCAGCGGCGACACTTCGCCAAGATGATCGTGGGGACCATGGGCCTGCCTGTCTCGGAGTCCGACTGGCAGGATGCCGCCCGTCCCTTCACCGACTGCGGTCCCGACGACCTCACCGACCTCTATCATCACGACTACATCGCGGTGGCCAAGGCGAACGGCCTGACGCAAGGCAAAACGCCGACGACCTTCGCCCCTTATGACACCATCACCCATCAGCAACTCATCACCATGGTCGTGCGGGCGACCGGACTTGCCGACATGCCGGTGGGATACACGCCGCCCTTCACGGCGGCCCAGTTCTCGCTGACCGAGCACTATGAGAACGCCGTGAAAGCAAGTGCGGCCGGCCTGCTGGACGGCCTGGTGGGCATCGGCCCCGCCTACAACTTCCTGGCCGGTTCCACCCGCGGGGAATGCGCCCAGATGCTCTACAACCTGATCGAACTGCTCGGATCATAGAGGCGAGTGGAGGGGCCGGACCTGACAGGTCCTCCGCTCCACATGAGGTCTGACCGATTGGGAAGCCGGCC
>JAFGIH010000718.1 GCA_016929985.1 Thermoleophilia bacterium
CCGGCTCTCTCGTCGACACCATCATCGTGTCGGGTAGCGGCAAGGTGACCACACTGCCTGATCAGGCGAGCATCCAAGTCAGCGTCGAGAACGACGGCGCCACGGCGGCTGAAGCCCTCGACGCTAATTCCATCGACACTCAGAAGGTGCTCGACCGGCTCAAGGCCGAGGGCATCGCCGACAACAAGATCGAGACGGCCGGGGTGGTGGTCTACCCCAACCGGCGCTATGACTCTGACACCGGTCAGGAGACCACCGTTGGCTACCGCGCCCAGAACACCGTGACGGTCACGTTCGATGATCTCGCCGTCATCGGTGAGGTGTTCGCCGCTGTGGTCGAAGCCGGCGCCGACAACGTGTACGGCCCCACCTGGCAACTGAGCGACGACAACACAGCCATCACCGCGGCCCTGACGAAGGCCATCGCCAACGCCCGTATGAAGGCGGAGGCCATAGCCGCCGACCAGAGTGTGCGACTAGGCGACGCCGTCATCATCAGCGAGAGCTCCGCCTCGACCGTATATCCTCTCTACGACATCAGGGAGGAGGCCGCGGCCGGGATGGACGCCTCAGTCACCCCGCCGCCCATCAACCCTGAGAACATGGAGGTCACAGCGTCGGTCACCGTGACCTACCGCATGGAGCGCTAGGGGGAGTCGCACCTGCCAGAACCAGCGCGGGCCCAACGGTCGTGCAAGCGTAGGCGAGAGTAGGGCCCAAAGTCACGACGGTGCTGATCAGGCCGCCCTTGGTCGATGTGTTCGGCCGGGGGTGGCCGGTTTCATATCACCGGCTCCCGGCGCGGCGATTTGCACGGCTGGGCGCGAAGTGTGATTATGGCGTAGGGGCATGGGAATCTTGCCGGTGCGGGGTGAGATGCTTTTTTGCGATCGCGAGACTGAGATGCTCGGGATGAGCCTGCGGTTTCGCCTGCGATCTGCCCGGTTCGCTTCCACTCCCTCTGTGTCATGCGACTAAGGCACGCCTGAGAGTGACGACCGACTTCGCCATATGCACCACAATCGAAGGACTGGAAGATCTCGCGTCTTCTTGGGACGGGCTCGAGAGCTTACTGGACTCTCCCATCGGGGGATGGGCATGGACCGCCGCCGCCGTCGAGACCATGGGGGAGGAAGCGGAGCTCTTCGCGCCGCTCCTTCGAAGCCGGGGATCATTGGTCGCTGCGGCGGCGCTGAGCAGGTCTCGCCGATCCCTCGGCCCGGTCGAGCAGATCTACGCGACCACAGGGGAGCCCACCGATTTCAGGTACAAGGACACCGCATCTGTGCGGCAGCTTGCTGAGTGTCTTGCCAAGGACCGTACTCCCCTGCGTTTGACGCGGCTCCCGGCCGAATCCCCGGTCGCCGTGGCCCTCAGAGACGCCTATGCGCGCCGTGCCCTGGTGATCTCAAGGGCCAGTCCCACTAGCCCCTTCATCGAGATCAAGACCGGCGATGACTCGGCGCTGAGCGGACTGCCAAAGGGACTCCGCAGTGACCTGAGACGGGCCTTTCGTCGAGCCGAGCAGATTGGCGCCGTCCGCGTGGAGACATACGCGCCCAGGACTGAAGAAGAGCTGCTCCCTCTCTGGGGCGAAGCGCTGCAGGTCGAGGCGGCGGGCTGGAAGGGAAGACAGGGATCAGCCATCAGCACGAATCCTGATATCGCGCCTTTCTACCGTGCGCTCGCGCTACGCGCGGGCGCGGAGGGCACCCTACGCATCCTCTTCTTGCGCCTGGGTCGAGAGGCGGCCGCGATGATGATCGCCCTTGAGACAGCCGAGCGCTTCTGGATCTTGAAGATCGGATACGACGAGCGATTCGCCAGGTGCTCTCCCGGCCTCCTGCTGATGGAGGCGGGGCTTCGCCACGCCGCCCGGCAGGGGCTCAAGACGTTCGAGTTCTTGGGCGGAGAGGCTCCGTGGACCCAGAGATGGACACACTGCGGCAGGCCCAATGTGGCCTTGCTCGTGTATCCCTACACTCCGCGGGGGATGGCTCTGTTGCTCCGCGATGTGGCCCGGTTCGTATGGTCAAGGGGACGCCGTCTCGTCCACGGAGGGTCATCTTGAGACTGCTGCGGGTTCTGAAGCCTGCGGTCCGTTCGGCTCTCGCCGCCGCCAGCCGGGGCCGTTGGGCCGGTGAAGACCTCAAGGATGCCGCCGCTGTGGCAGCTCTGCTCCGCGAGCGCGGGTATGACATAACCCTCGGCTACTGGAGGCCTGAGAGTGACACCCCAGGCGTGGTACTCCACGCGTACCTGGACATGTTGCAGGCGATCCCGACACTCGGCGGGGCTTCATACGTGTCGATCAAGGCTCCCGCGTTCGATGCCGACCCGGTTCTCTATGCGGATCTCGTTCAGAAGTCGCAGGCGTTGGACGTGCCGGTCCATTTCGACTCGCTGGGACCCGACACCGCCGACCAAGTCTTCGCGCTGCTCGCCGGCAGCACGCCGGTCACGTATGAGCGCATGGGCTGCACCCTGCCAGGGCGGTGGCGACGCAGCCTGCGCGATGCAGACCGATGGGCGGACTCCGGCCTGTCCATCCGAGTCGTGAAAGGTGAGTGGCCGGATCCGGCCGAGCCCCGGCTCGACCCTGCGGCGGGTTTCTTCGAGGTGGTGCAGCGTCTGGCCGGCCGGACCGCAGATGTGAGGGTCGCTACCCACGACGCCGAGCTGGCCCTGCGGTCGATCGAGCTTCTGCGCCAGGCGGGCACTCCATGCTCGCTTGAAGTGCTGTACGGATTCCCGCTTAGACGACTACTGCCGCGAATGGCGCAGACCGGCGTGCCCATCCGCGTGTATGTGCCGTTCGGCAGAGCCTGGCTACCGTACTGCATGTGGTACACGAGGACCCATCCGGTGTTCCTGTGGCGACTCCTGAGGGATTCCCTGGGCGGCCCCTACCCGGACAGTTTCCCCACAATCTGTTCCCCACGCGCACATGGTTGACGATCTGCAGATGCCCGCGCGGGGTCAGCTCGTGCTAGAGTCCGAGAGCACCTGACACCCGGGAAAGGAGGCGATCGTTGACATCCTCCAGATTCGA
>JAFGIH010000719.1 GCA_016929985.1 Thermoleophilia bacterium
GACACGCGGGCTGGGCGCGGTTTCAGCCTTCGCCGCGGCCGGCGACCCCGTCGCCCTGACCGGTGGCGCGTCCGCTGCTTTCAGTCTCCGATCGTGGATGAAAAACACGATGACGGCCACACACAGCGCCCCAGGGATGAGCGAGATCCAGAAGACCGTCCGGTAGGCCTCCGGGCTCACGGTCAGCACCAAGAAAGCGATCGCCGGTCCGATCACCGCTCCGAACTGGTCCATGGCCCGGTGGAAGCCGAAGGAGCGTCCCAGCTCCTTCTTCTCACACGAATCGGCCACGATGGCGTCGCGAGGAGCGGTACGGAGACCTTTTCCGAAGCGGTCTACAAAACGCGCCCCCAAGACCATCCCCCAGCCGCCGGCAAGCGCCAGGAGCGGACGGCTGAGCGTCGAGATGCTGTAGCCGAACACCATCAGGGGCTTGCGCCGGCCCAGCTTGTCGCTGAGCCACCCCGCATACATCTTGAGCAGGCTGGCTGTGGTCTCGGCGATACCCTCGATCACGCCGATGAGGGACTTGTTGACCCCCAGCACCGTGGACAAGAAGATGGGCACCAGCGAATAGACCATCTCGGAGCTGATGTCCATGAAGAACGACGAGACACCGGCCCAGAAGACATTGCGGTCGAGACCCCAGATCTTGCGAGGCAGGGGCTCGTCGGAGGGAGTCGGACACTCCGCTGCGCCGGAGCCGGGCTTCACGGCGTCTGGGGCTCGTTGACCACCTTGCTCCAACGGACCCCCACCGGGACATCGGAGGCCGCCAGCTTCCTGACCGCGCTCTCCCTCAATTCCACAGCCAGCGTCCACGCATCGGCTTGAGAAGGAGCCCAGGCGGTAAGTCGTACCGACACACCGAACTCGTCGGCATCGATCACCTGCACCGAGGGCGCCGGATCGGCTATGAACAAGTGGTGCTCCCGCGCCTCCTTGAGCAACATAGCCCGGACCGCTTCCACGTCGGCGCTGTAGTCGAGGCGCAGCACCACCTGGGCCGGCATGCGCGGGTCGATCAGCGTGTAGTTGCGGATAGCCTGATCGGAGAGGAGCTTGTTGGGGATGACCAGGCGGCGATTGTCCCAGGTGCGGATGTTGGTGTAGAAGAGGCCGATGGATTCCACCGCGCCGTACTCACCCTCGATCTTGACGTTGTCGCCCAGCCGTATGGGCTGCGCAAAAGCGATGATGACCCCCGAGACCAGGTTGGCCATGGTGGTCTGGGCCGCGAATCCCAGCGCGATGCCTACCACTCCGGCGGAGGCGAACATGCCAACGGCCACCCGCTTGAGGGCGGAGACATCCATGATCCAGAACACGAGGCCGATCGCCACAAAGAACAGCGCCACCGCAATGAGCCGCTGGATCATCCGCAGGCGGGTCTCAGCTCCGGGATCGGTCTGGGCCAGGTCGTGCCCGCGGGAGAAGCGGTTGATGGCGTAGCGCAGCAGCATGTAGAGCAGCCAGGCGCCCAGCAGGACGAGGATGGATACCCCTGCGTTGATGAAGTTCTGCTGGTTGGATTCCCAGAACATGACGCCCTCAACTATAGCGCGCGGAGCGGCTGGGGCGCTCCGCGGAACCGGGCGGCTCCGGCGCCGCGCGGGCCGGCTTACTTGCCCACGGTCAGCGGCGCATACCGCCGAGTGAAACCACCGTCGAGATCTTGGACGGCGACGCCCGCAAGATACTCACCGGGCATGAGCGGCGCGCTCTCCACGCGAAGGGGCCGATCGCCCAGGACAAGCACGTCGCAGAGCGCCGTGCCCACCTCCCACTCCCCTTCGTCGAGCGGCGTCAGAACCTGCGCGTAGGGCGCGAACCGATCGCCCTCCCGCAGAGTGACCGCGCGGGGCAAGGAGCGCCCGCGCCGCTCCCTGTACGCGACGGCGTCCACCAGGTCACCGGTGCTGCCGAACGTGAGGCAGGCGCGCAGCGGAGCCGCGGCGTGCGCCGGCGTGTACCGGCCGGTCAGACGGTGATTGGGCGTGCCGTATCCCTCTGGCACAGAGAAGCAGAAGACTGTCTCGACCCCGTCGGTCAGCAGGCGCACACAGGAACCCAGCCGCACCGAGACATCAACCGGATCGTCCCATACCGGGCGGCTGACTCCGCGGGTCTCCTTGCTCCGAGCAGCGGGAACGTGCTCCCGCAGCACCGGACCGAAATACCGCTCGAGGTCTCCGTCTTTGAGCAGTACCTCTGCGAAGACGTGGGCGATGTTCCTGCCGCGCACCTGCGCCACGAGAAATAGTTCGCCATCCTCTAGGGTCGCTTCGACCTCCTCGATCGCGAAGCGGCCCGCTCCCGGTGCCCGGCTGGATGCACGGCTCGATGCCCGCCCGGCGAGCTTCGACGCCTCCCTGTCCGGCACCGCCAAGCGTAGAAGTCTGCCGCCCTGCTCGAATGTCCGGAGCACGTCCATGCCACTACCCCCAGCCACGTGTCTATTCGGTGACGGTCACTTCGGTGAACTCCCAGATGACGTTGCCGTCGAGATCTTCCACGCCGATGGCCAGGGCGTAGCTGCCCGAGTAGGCGTAGTAGGGCACCATGGTGAAGGGGATGTCGCCGAAGGTCATGAC
>JAFGIH010000720.1 GCA_016929985.1 Thermoleophilia bacterium
GCGAGTACTCGGCGCTGGTCGCGAGCGGGCGGATGACGTTCGCCGATGCCCTGCGGGTCGTTGATATCCGCGGCCGGGGGATGCAGGCCTGCGCGGATGAGCAGGGCGGCGCCATGGCGGCCATCCTTGGCCTGGAGAACGAGGTCGCAGAGGAGATATGCGCATCACTATCTGACGTGTGGCTCGCCAACTACAACGCCCCCGGGCAGGTGGTCATCTCGGGCTCGACGGAATCGGTCGTGGCAGCCGGCGAGTTCGCCAAAGAACGCGGAGCCGCGCGGGTGATCCTACTTCCGGTCTCAGGAGCGTTCCATACTCCCTTCATGGCGGGTGCGGCCGCGTCGCTCAGGAAGGCTCTCGCAGAGGTCGAGTTCATACCCGGCTCGGGCAGGTTCTTCTCCACCACGGAACTCCGCTATCCGGAGCCGGGTGAGTTGGCCGAGGTGCTGGAGCAGCAGCTCATGGCGCCGGTGAAGTTCGCGCAGGGCATGGAGATGGTGCTCCAAACGCCTGGGGCGCCCGCCTCGGGCCTGGAGGTGGGGCCGGGTAACGTGCTGACGGGGCTCCTAAAAAGGATCTCGCGCGATCTACCGATGACGTCGACCGGGGATGGTGGCGCCTTGCAGAAGGTATTGGAGCGTTTGGAGGGGGGCAAGTGAACGAACAGCAGCGCAGTCTGGAAGGCCGGGTCGCCCTGGTCACCGGGGGGGCGAGGGGCATAGGCCGGGCAATCGCTCAGCGGCTTGCCGAAGACGGCGCCAGGGTAGGCATCGTCGATTTGGCGGACGTTGGGGCAGCCGCCTCCCGTGAGATCCAGGAGAGCACGGGACGGGCGACGGCCTTCTTCAAGGCCGATATCTCCAAGGAACCGGAGGCCCGAATGGCTGTCGCCGAGATCGAGGCGGCGCTGGGACCCGTAGACATCCTGGTGAACAACGCCGGGATAACCCGTGACGGGTTGGCCGTGACGATGGACGAGAAAGACTGGGACGCCGTTCTCACCGTCAACCTCAAGGGCGCCTTCATCATGAGCAAAGCGGTGCTGCGCAGCATGATAAAGCGGCGCCAGGGCTCGATCATCAGCATCTCGAGTGTGGTCGCTCGGCGGGGCAATGCCGG
This sequence comes from Thermoleophilia bacterium, assembly GCA_016929985.1. The sequence goes on from JAFGIH010000720.1 coordinate 1,120, forward strand.
CCAGGTGAACTACTCGGCTGCCAAGGCGGGCCTTATCGGTCTCACCAAGTCACTAGCCCGAGAGGTCGCATCCCGCAACGTTCGGGTGAACGCGGTCGCGCCCGGCTACATCGAGACGGAGATGACGGCGGCTTTGGATGAGAAGTCGCGGACCGCCCTCATCGGCCAGATCCCGCTCGGTCGCATCGGCACCCCGGAGGCGGTGGCCGACGCCGTGTCCTTCTTGGCGGGCGATTCGGCCTCGTTCATCACCGGCTCGGTGCTGGCGGTGGATGGCGGCCTTGGCATCTAGCATCAGAAGGAGGTGGCGCATATGAGTGGCGCGCCGAGAACTATCGAACTGAAACGAGTGGTGATCACGGGCATCGGTGTCGTCTCACCCTTGGGCATCGGCAACGAGACGTTCCTGGAAGGGCTTCTCGCCGGCCGGCCGGCCGTCAAACGCATCGAGCGTTTCGACACCACCGAGTATCCTGTCAAGATCGGTGCCGAAGTACGGGGTTTCGACCCTACGGCTTTCATGGATCGCAAGTGGAGCAAGCGGATGGACCGTTTCGCCCAGTATGGGGTCGCCGCGGCCACCCTCGCCCTGGCGGACTCGAGCTATCCCATCAGTGAAGACCCATACGCGGTTGGGGTTCTGGTGGGGTCGGGCGTGGGCGGGCTCGATACATTCTACGACCAGATCGGCGTGCTCTTGGAGAAGGGACCGACCCGCGTGAGCCCCTTCTTCATCCCCATGATCATCGCCAATATCGCCTCAGCCTGTACCTCCATACTGCTTGGGCTCAAAGGCCCTGCGAACGCCACCTGTACGGCCTGTGCGGCCGGGACTAATGCCATCGGTGACGCCTTCGCGCTGATCAGGCGCGGAGACGCCACGGCCATGTTCGCCGGCGGCGCCGAGGCGGCTGTGAACGAGGTGGGCATGTCGGCTTTCGCCGCAGCCCGCGCCATTTCATCGCGCAACGATGAGCCCGAAAGAGCCAGCCGGCCGTTCGACGCCGGCCGGGACGGATTCGTGATGGGCGAGGGCAGCGGTGTGCTGGTCTTGGAAGAACTGGAGCACGCTTTGCGGCGAGGGGCTCACATCTACGCTGAGATCGTAGGCTACGGCATGGCCGCTGACGCCCACCATCTGACCGAACCTGACGAGACGGGCGAGCCTGCCGCGATGGCCATGACCAGAGCCCTGCGCGACGGTGGCATCGACCCCTCCGAGGTCGACTACATCAACGCGCACGGTACCTCCACTCCGCTGGGTGACATCATGGAGACCAACGCCATCAAGAGAGCCTTGGGCGCTCACGCCACGAGGGTCATGATAAGCTCCAACAAGAGCATGTTCGGGCACTGCCTGGGTGCGGCCGGCGCGCTGGAGGCCGCCGCCACCGTGCTCTGTATGCAGGCCGGCATGGTGGCGCCTACCATCAACCTGGAAGAGCCTGATCCGCTCTGCGATCTCGACTACGTCCCCAATGTCGCGCGGGAAGCGGAGGTCGAAGTGGCTATGTCCAACAGCTTCGGTTTCGGCGGCCACAACGCGGCGATCGTACTGCGTAGGTGGCATGGCTAAGTATGTAACCATCCAGGTCACACGCAAGGAGCCGCCTCCCGGACCGGAGGTCTCCGGCGAGCACTGCAAGAAGTGCAGCGTTGCTTTGGCCCATGGCGAGCTTGAGCAGAACGCCCGCGTGTGTCCGTACTGCTCGCATCACTACGTCCTACCAAGTCACGAGCGGGTGGCTATGCTCGCCGATCCCGGCACCGCCAGCTTCATTGCCGAAGAGGTCCGTGCAATAGACCCGCTCGAATTCACCGACCTCCGGCCATATCCCGAGCGGATGTCAGAGGCGCAGTTTGCGACCGGTCTGAGCGAAGCGTTCCTGGCCGTGCTGTGCGAGATCTCCGGTCATCGCGCGGCGTTGGGCGTGCTCGACTTCAAGTTCTTGGGCGGCTCGATGGGCTCTGTGGTGGGAGAGCGCTTCTACCGGCTCGCGCGGGCGGCGGTCGAGCAGCGGAGGTCGATGGTGATCGTGGCCGGTTCTGGAGGCGCACGTATGCAGGAAGGGCTCATCTCCCTCATGCAAATGGCTAAGACCATCGTTGCCGTACAGATGCTGCGCAAGGCCGGACTCCCTTACATCACGGTCCTCACGCATCCGACCACAGGTGGGGTCTTCGCGAGTTTCGCCACTGTGGCGGATGTCATCCTGGCGGAACCAGGCGCCGTCATGAGCTTCTCCGGGGCTAGGATCATCGAGCAGACCATACGCGAGAAGCTTCCCCCAGGCTTCGGTTCTTCGGAGTCTCAGCTGGAACACGGCCAGGTGGACATGGTGGTGGATCGTAGAGAGCTCAAGCAGAGGCTGGGTCAGCTCCTCTCGTTCCTGGGGCCGGGTGAGGCAGATGTCTGAGCGCACCAGCCCGGAGGTCGCATGGCAGACGGTCCTACTCGCACGACACCAGGACCGGCCTCAGACTCTCGACTACATCGCCGAAGCCCTGCCTGATTTCGTCGAGTTACGGGGCGACCGTCTTCACGGAGACGACTCGGCCGTGATCGGGGGCTTGGCCACCATAGGAGGACAACGGGTAGTCCTGCTGGGGCACCAGAAGGGGCACTCCCTCAAGGAGAGGCAGGAGAGGAGCTTCGGGATGGCCCGCCCGGAGGGCTACCGCAAGGCCATCCGGCTCGCCCGCCTAGGCGAGAAATTCGGTGTCCCGGTGGTCACCCTGGTCGACACGCCCGGAGCCTATCCCGGCAGGGACGCCGAGGAAGGCGGACAGGCCGGAGCCATCGCGCGTAGCATCGAGGCCTTCGTGTGTCTCCGGGTGCCGACCGTCACCGTCATCATCGGGGAGGGCGGCTCAGGCGGCGCTCTCGCCTTTGCGACGACAGACCGGGTCATGATGCTGGAGAACTCCATCTACTCCGTGATCTCACCCGAAGGTTGTGCGGCTCTCGTGTGGCGGGACGCGGCCGAAGCGCCTCAAGCGGCAGCCGCGCTGCGCGTGGGGGCTCGCGATCTCTACGACCTCGGCCTGATAGATGTGCTCATCCCGGAACCCGAAGGGGGAGCGCACACCGATCATCGGCTGACGGCGAGGCGGGTCATGCATGAAGTGGAGTTGGCGCTGCACGACCTGTCGGCGCTCGACCCCGACGAGCGGCTGAGGCTACGTCACGAGAAGTACATCAAAATGGGGCGCTACGCCACGGCGAGTTCGAGGTAGGGTAGCCAGGCCTCGGGCATCACTCGCTGTGAGGCCAGGACAAAATCCCCCGGCAACGGCGGGCGCGGTTTGTGCGCCGGCGTCATCCCTACCTCCGACGGCAGGCAGGCTCCCTTGCGGACATTGCAGGGTGCGCACGAGGTGACCACATTGTCCCAGGACGTCGTCCCCCCGCGGCTGCGGGGGATGATGTGGTCGATAGTGAGGTGCCGCGTGCTCCCACAGTACTGGCACCGGAACCCATCGCGCGCCAATACGGCGCGCCTTGACAGACCCCTGCTCTCCACACGGGGAAGCCGTACGTAGTTGACCAACCGGATCACAGAGGGCACGGTGAGAGCCGTCCTCTCGGAGTGCAGAACGGTGCCGCCGGTCTCCACCGCCTCCGCCTTCCCTTTGAGCAGCAAAACCACTGCCCGGCGAGTCGAGCAGACATTCGCCGGCTCATACGTAGAATTCAGCACTAATACTCTGTGAAGCACGCTCACCCCCGGTGCCCTGCTCCGCACACCATTCTAGACCGTCGGCGCGTTCACCGCTGAGCGCGCGTCTGCTTGCACCACACGCTGGTAGAATCCGGGTATGGAGGAGCAAGATCTCTTCAGTGCAGGCCTCAAGGCCGACCTCTCGTCGCACGCTCCGTTGGCCGCGCGTATGAGGCCGCGCCGTCTTGACGAAGTGGTCGGCCAGACTCACCTGCTCGGCGACGGGGCGTCGCTCAGGGTGGCTATCGACACAAAGACGGTCGGGTCCATGATCTTCTTCGGCCCCCCAGGCACCGGAAAGACCACGGTCGCGCGCTTGGTCGCGGCGGAGACAGGGTCGGTGTTCGAAGAGCTTTCCGCGGTCAGCTCAGGAGTGGCCGAAGTACGAAAAGTGATCGATCGGGCTCGTGATCGCCGGGGTCAGACGGGCCGCCGGACGGTTCTCTTCATCGATGAGATCCATCGTTTCTCGAAAGCGCAGCAGGATGCGCTGCTGCATGCGGTCGAGGATGGTATCGTGACGCTGATCGGGGCCTCTACAGAGAACCCCTACTTCGAGGTCATACCGGCCCTGATCTCCCGATGTGAGCTTTATCAGTTCCAGCTTTTGTCTGACGAGGACATCCACTCCCTGCTCGAACGGGCCGTTGCCGCGCAGGAGCAGGCGCCGGTCGAGGCGTCGGTGCTCGACGTCATCGCTCACGGCGCGTTGGGGGATGCACGCCGGGCGTTCACCATCCTCGAACGGTCGTTGGTGCTGGCCCGCTCGAAGGGTTTGGACGGCCCCGATGAGGCTACGGTCGAAGAGGCAGCCCAACGGAAGCTGGTGCTGTACGACAAAGGATCCGATGCGCACTACGACGTCATATCGGCCTTCATCAAGAGCCTGCGCGGGTCCGACCCCGACGCCGCGCTCTACTACCTCGCTGTGATGCTCACCGGCGGTGAAGACCCCAAGTTCATCGC
>JAFGIH010000721.1 GCA_016929985.1 Thermoleophilia bacterium
ATCAGCTGATCCAGAGCAAGATCGCCATCGGCAGCGGGATGTTCACCGGCAAGGGGTATCTCCAAGGGACCCAGCACAGCCTGAACTTCCTGCCCGAGCGGCATACCGACTTCATCTTCGCCGTGATCGGCGAGGAGTTCGGCTTCTTGGGGGCGGCCCTTCTCGTAGGCCTCTTCGTACTCGTCGTATGGAGGTCGTTCCGCATCGCCCGCATGTCGCGTGACATTTACGGCACCCTGATCTCGGCGGGCATCGCGGGCGTGCTGGTGTTCCAAGTGTTCGTGAACATCGGGATGACCATCGGCATCATGCCGGTGACGGGGCTTCCTCTACCGTTCCTCAGTTTCGGTAGCAGCTCCCTGGTAGTATTCTTGATGGCGATCGGCTTGCTGGAGAGCATCCACGTGCACTCCGTGGCTGAGCCGGCCAAATAGGGTCTCGGCATCGGAGCTATGGGGAGGCTGTGAGTGGCCAAGTTGTCGGCATACGCGTCCAAGGCCGTGGCGGCCTGGAAAGAGGTCGCGGGCGCTACCGGGCAGTCGGCGAGCATCATGCTGGCCGGCGATGCACGCCTGGTGGGGCTCGCCCAGCAGCAGTTCTCAGACGGGGGCACGCTCCCGGGATCGTGGGTCCGCCCGCTGGCCGAGCTCTCTTCCTTCTCATCGGTCCCCGGTGAGGTGTTGGTGGTGTTCGTCTCTCCCGCCGAAGAAGCAGAGGCAGTCGCCGCGCTGTCGCAGTCGGTCCCCAAAGGCAAGGCCGTGGTGGCGGTGGACGAGGGACCCGAGGCGACAGGAAAGACAGCCTACCCCGTCAGAAGGTGCATCCGGCTCTCGTTCTCAGACACGCCGGGCGGGTGGGCAGGGCTCTTTCATGTCTGCGCAGAGGCCGCCGGCGACCACGTGGCGGCGCTCGGGCGTCGCTACCCCGCGATGAGGGCCGCAGCGGCCGAGCGGGTGATCTCCCGCACGGCGGGGCAGAACGCGCTGATCGGGCTGGCCTTCTTCGTCCCCGGGGCAGACATGCCCGCCATGACGCTCAACCAGGCCAAGATGGCTCTGTCCCTTGCCGGCATCTATGATCAGGCACTGGATCGGGAGCGCGCGCTGGAATTGGCCGGCGTGGTCGCGTTGGGCTTTGGCTCCAGAGCGGTGGCGCGTTCTCTCGTGCGGTGGGTGCCGGGCATCAGCTGGGTCGTCAAGGCCGGTGCCGGCTATGCAGCCACCTTGGCTATCGGAAAGGGTGCTATCCGCTATTTCGAGAAAGGCGCTCCCGCCTCCACCAGCCGTGTGGTGGGCCTTGTGGATTCGCTTCGACGTTGAGCGAGCCGGCTGTCCAGCAGCGCTTTGTCGGCATCCTTTCCCGGGTCAGGCAGCCGGCCCGGCTGATAGGCGAAGAGCCCGGCTCGGGCGTCGGTTTCGCGGACGATCCCGACGCGCTGCGTGTGGCCCTTGCCTTTCCCGATACCTATGAGATAGGGATCTCGAACCAGGCCCTCCAGATCCTGTATCACGTCGCGGGCGGTCTGGACGGAGTGGCCGTCGAGCGGACGTACCTACCCTGGGTGGACGTGAGCGCGGAGATGAGGCGCGACGGTGTCCCGTTGCTCACGCTCGAGACCTGGAGCCCCGTGGGCTCCACCGACCTTCTGGGCATCACGTTGCAGCACGAGTTCGACTACACCAACGTCCTCGAACTGCTCGATCTGGCCGGTATCCCCCTGCATGCGTCGGAGAGGACCGAGGCGCATCCGCTGGTGCTGGGCGGGGGACCGGCGTGCGCCGACTTTCTGCCGCTCGCGAGGTTCCTGGACGCCGTGGCCGTCGGCGATGGAGAGGAGTTGTTCGCGGAGATCCTGGAGGTGCTCGTGCAGGCCAAGGCCGAGGGCGTCTCCCGGATCGGCGCCAAAGAGCGCTTGAGCCGACTGGACGGCGTCTACGTGCCTGGGGTCAGCGACGGGGTGGTCCGCCGGGTCATCGGGAGTCTGAGCGGCGCCCCGTACCCGGACTCGTGCCTGGTGCCGCTCACGGCGGGGGTGCACGACCGGGCCTGGATCGAGGTCATGCGCGGGTGCACGCGAGGCTGCCGCTTCTGCCAGGCAGGCATGTGGTACCGGCCGGTGCGGGAACGCATGCCGGACGAAGTCCTGAAGATGGCCGCGGCTCAGCTGGCAGCGAGCGGGCACCAGGAGCTGGCCTACGCCTCGCTCTCCACAACCGACTACACCTGTCTTGAACAGATACTGGCGCGGACGGCCGAGGAGCACCCCGAGGTGCGTGTCTCGCTGCCCTCGCTGCGGGTGGACAGCGCGGCCGTCCGCCTTGCCCACTTGGCGTCTCCCACCGGCCCCTCGCTCACCTTGGCTCCGGAAGCGGGGAGCAGGCGCATGTGGGACGTCATCAACAAGAACGTCACCGAAGAAGACGTGCTGGCGGCAGCCGAAGAGGCCTTCCGCGGAGGCAGGACCACGCTGAAGTTGTACTTCATGATCGGGTTGCCGTTCGAAGAAGACGCCGATGTAGTCGCCATCGCCGAGCTGTCCCTGAAGATCCGGGAGGTGGGACGGGCCGTCCTGGGGCCGCGGGCGGGACGGTTGCAGCTCAACGTGAGCGTGAACAACTTCATCCCCAAGCCG
>JAFGIH010000722.1 GCA_016929985.1 Thermoleophilia bacterium
CAGGATCATCTTGAAGGGGACGCCGGCCGCGGCGGTGATCGCGAGCAATCGCTCGTAAAGGTCGTTGAACTGCTGCATCTCGGCGGGGTCGGTGGTCGGGGTGATCCAGTAGGGCTCGCCGAAGTAGACCCCATCGATATCGTAGAGGACCAGAGCACGGGTGAGGTCCTCGATGAAAGAGCCGGCTCGCTCCGGGTCAACGATCGACGAGGTAGGATCCTGCAGGATCGCGAGACCGGCCGGGGGCGCCTGCTGCGAGTCCAGAAGGGCCGAGGAGATGACCGCCGTCACTTCGCAGCCGGCGGCGTGCAGCTGGGTGATGGCGGCCCCGAGGGTGTCGCGTGGTTCGGCAAGCCCGTAGGGATTGTCAGGGATGGAGTAGTAGACGTCCGAGTAGTAGGCCACATACAGGTAGACTTCGGTGGCCCGCAATCCCGCCAGCTGCTCAAGGGTGTTCGGCGGGAGGCCATCCGCGTCCAGGTAGACGATCGCTGCGATGTGACGAGAGTCTGAGGCGGGGGCCGCGGATGCCCCAAGAGCCTGTCCGCAGTCGACGGTCCAGCCGGATATGGCGAAAAGCGCCGCGACCACACCAATCAGCACGAGTCTGCCGGCTCGAGAAGAGCGCCCAGTGCGAGACGCCGTCATCCTTCCTCGACTCCACAGGAGGCCTTGAGTTCCTCGACTGCCTTGGGGGCCATCGCAGGCTTCGGCTCAGTCGCGGCCGCCAGCTCCTCATAGGCCACACTCCTCGTGTGCCTGGTGTGCGACCAGCGCCGGTCGCGGTGCCGCGCCAGACCTACCAGACTGATCGGGATCCAGGTCAGATTGAAGAGCAGGAAGGCCGGGTAGTGCAGAAATGAGAACCAGTCTGCGTCTTCCAACGCGAACGCCAGCAAGGGCATGAAGAGACCCGCGGCCACCAGCGCGAACCATATCGGGAACGGGATGACCCCCTCGAGCCACACAGAGTATGCCTGGGGAGCCAGCAGCTCGACAAGCATGAGCAGCAGATTGAGACCAGTGAAGAGGATCACGAGCGGCTGCCAGAGGTAGACCAGGAAGTCGAAGGCTCGCAGCCGCTGCCCCAAAGAACCGGAGAACATCGCGCGTATCAGTCTCCAAGAGTAGCGGAACGCCGTCGACCAATGGCCCTTGAGCCACCGCACTCGCTGAGGCAGCGACTGCATCATCGTGACAGGCTTCTCGTCATACACCCGCGTCCACGGGGTCCAGCGCACCCTGCTTCCACTGGTGACGACGTGTGTAGAGTACTCAAGGTCCTCGGTGAGACTGCCCGTCTCCCATGGCAGTGTCTGCAGAAGTCTGGTCGACACACAGAAGCCCGTCCCGCCAAGGGCGCCGGAGAGACCAATGCGCGAACGGGCCCTCTGCCAGAAGCGGTTCATGTACCAGTAGGCCGAGGCGTAGGAGGCGGAAACCCAGCTGTCGTGCGGGTTCTTGGTGTCGAGGTAGGCCTGGATCACCTCATGCCCTTGAGTCAGCTCATTCGCCATCTCCATCAGGAAGTTAGGCTCGACGAGATTGTCGGCATCAAAGACACAGACGGCATCGTAGCTGCCGAGGTCGGCTCTCTTGTAGTACGCCCAGCGAAGGGCATGGCCCTTGCCGCGCTCGCCCAGGTTCGTACGGGGCCACACCTCTGCGCCCTGTCGTTGAGCGATGCCGGCGGTTCCGTCAGTACAGTTGTCCGCCGCCACCACCACGTCGAACCGAGCGCGTGGATAGACCATCGCGAGAAGACTCCGAACGTGTTCCCCAATCACCGCTTCCTCGTTGTGCGCCATGGTGAGACAGAGAAAACGCGGCAGGTGGTCCGCCTCGATCACCTTCGCGGGTCTTGGGAACGGCAACAGACCAGCCAGTGAGATGACAAGGAAGTAGAGCGCCAGAACCAGCAGAACCAGCTGGTCGCCTAGCACGATGACAGACAGCACCTCGGTCACGAAACCCCCCCTTCACGACTCCTGTGTCGGTTGGCCCCATGGCAACCCGAAGAGCCCATGCCAGAAAGCCGGCAACTGCCGCACGATCTACCCAGACAAACGCTGCCCGTCTCGTGCGTGACACTGCGTAGGTCCGAACGTCTGAATGTTACATGTCGTTGACAATCAAAGCAAGGGCGCTCCACGTGAGCCCTCACCGCCTGTTCGGCCGCCGTGCGCTGGGCAAGACCCTCTGAGCCTACAGCCCACGATTTGCACCGAGGCTTCTGGTCGCGCCCCGGCCTACTCCCAGAACGTCGAACTCCCAGTCATCGCCGAGGTCATAGCGGTAGATGTACCGCCCTCCGCTCCTCAGGACCGCCGCCAGATAGGCGAGCGGATGCCTTTGAGCCGCACCTTGAGCCGCGATGCAGGCGGGCTGCCACTGCTCGGCCAGCCGTCCATGCGGAGGGTCTACAACCAAGGGCCGATACAAGAGCGTGAGCCTTGGTCCCGGAGTGTGTCAAGGATGAATGAGAAACCGCGACAGCCTTTAGTACGTACGCTATGATGTCCTTTCTAGCGCCATTTAAGGAGGCAGCCATGAAGGACATCCGGCCATCCACCGATGTGCTGCCGGTGACCGAATTCCGCGCCAACACCTCTGAGCTGCTCGCCCGGTTGCGGACCACGAAACGCCCGATCATACTGACTCAGCACGGGCGTGGGGCCGCGGTGCTGATGGATGTCGAGGCGTACGAGGATCTGCTGGACGAGATCGCCCTGCTGCGTGACGTCCGCATCGCCGAGGAGCAGGAGGCCCGAGGTGAGACCATGACTTACGATGAGGCCGTCAGCCGGCTGCGGACACGACTCGTGAAGTGAAGGTCGTCTGGTCTCGGCCGGCCGTCGACCAGGCCGCGCGGGGCTTTGCCTCGATCGTCGCCCAGCGGCCGGTCGCGGCGCAACGACGGCTCGATGAACTGATCAGCCGGACTTCGTCACTCGCACGCTTTCCCGACATGGGTCGAGTCGTACCGGAGCTGGGGCGCCCCTCGATCCGCGAGGTGCTGGTGGCGCCCTATCGCCTCATCTACCGTCGAGACGAACTGGCGGTAGTGGTCCTCGCGATTCGTCTCGTGCGCCGTGAGATCGCGGGCGATGAACTGGAGGGTTGAGCCCCAGGCCCGCGAGCTTGCGAGAACCGAGAGCCTTCCTCGCGGGGGTGATACAGCAGCAGGGTGGCACCCGTCGCGCCCAGAGAGAACTCGTGGGAGGGAATCAGGGACGGGCAACGCTCCAGATGATAATCCCCGCCAGGTCGAGCCGCCGCTCGGACGACGGGGACCAATGAGACTGAATGTAGCGAAGCGGGCCGAAAGGAGCAGCTTCAGTCTTCATCGACATCTCCCAGCAGCTTCCTCACATTCCCCCTGATCCTCTCCTCCAACTGGTGTGCCTCAGCATTCAGCCGCTCCAGCTCAGCATCTAGCTCCGCGAGTCGCTCGCGGAAGTCCACCCGTCGTCCGGGCGCCCAGTCCCTAGAACCCCTCCACGCCGTCCTTGTAGAAGGTGATAGTCCACTCGACTTGGTCCACCCGGACCCCGATCGCCCTACCGGACCCCGACCAGGTCCCCAGCTCGTAGGTACAGGGCGGGACGAAGCTCCAACACACGCCGTTCTCCTCCGCCAGCACGTCATCGAGAGGCTGCAGATGCACGCCCTGGGTCCCGTACACCCACTCCAGGGGCTGGTGTTCGTCCAACCGCAGGGCGTCTCGTATGCGCACCCTGTATTCCGTGGTGGGGCATTCCCCCTCCAGCTCCAGGATGATGTCGTTCATGATCTGCATGGCGTTCTCGAGAAGCGCTCGGGCCTGTATGTCCCGGTATTGGTCGGCGGCGGCCAGCTTCCCCGCGGCCCCATCGGTGGAGAAGTCTTCCCCGGTCATCTCCTCAGCCTGCGCCAAGAGATTCGCGTAGACGTCATCCGTCCCCTGCGTATCCGGGGTGGCGTCGCCTTGTGTCAAGGGGATGGCGATGGCGGCGATGGCGGCCACGCAGATGACCACAGCTATGAGTGCGCTCCACCGCGTTCCGGCGCGGCGCCCAGACGCAGGGGCGGCAGCAGCAGCCGGCCCGCGTCCAGACCGGGCAGTGTCCGTCCGCCGCGACTCCAACTGCGGCGACGGCCGCCCGTCGGTAGCCGTCGCGGCGTCGCCGCACGACGGACAGCGCTGTCCGGCCGGTCTGGGATGTCCACATTTTGGGCACTCGACGATCTGCAAGGCGTCCCCTTCCCGCAACCGGCCACACTGCGGTCCTTGGCCGGCCGCCACAGAACCGCTATCGGCAGGTGCGGCTGTGATGTTGAGCGGGCAGGCCGCCCGGTGCGGGCGCGCCGGGATCGACTGTGCGTACTCCGACCGACTCGGTGTGCGCCGAGGTGTGCGCCGAAGCGTTGCTGCTCTACGACCCGGTGCCGGAGGCGTCCCCACCGGTCCCGGGGCCCGCCGTCCCCGTCTCATCCTCCAAGCAGCCTTCCACCGGCTTCCAGGGGGAGGAGACGAAATCGAACCCGTAGTACGTGCATATCTTCTCTTCTTGCTCATCGCCGAGGATTTTGTCGGCGGAAACACCGGGTGCGCCCTTCATGCGGCCCTTCTGCCCCCGAGCCACCGCCCGCCCGCCCTGGCGATCGACTTCGCTGGCCGGCACCGCGATCTTCTTCAGCCCGAACCACCCGGTCTTGACAATGAGCCAGACCAAGTCTCCCGTGTTCTTGCCGTAACGGACATCGGTCACGTTCCCGACCTTCTTGCCGTCCGCGTCGAACAGATCCAGACCGACCCATCCCACCAGGCGTTCATCAGTATCTGCCACAGCCACTCCTTCCCGAGCGTGAGCACCACGGGTGTCTATCTACCCCATATCGCGCGAAGACAATGCTCGCTCTCTTCTCCGCTCCGGCGACTCCCGCTGCACCCAACATGGCTTCTCCTGCCCGGGGGACTCCAAGCTCGATCAAGAGACCGATGACTGCCAAACTGGTCCTCGGCTACCGTCGCCTCATGGACACATGGGTCCTCAGCAAGCACGCTGCCGCCGTGGTGGCCGAGCGGGCCATCAGGCTCGAATGGATCGGTCTGGCGCTAGACCATCCCGACGCCGTTGTCGGGGACCTCTTCGACCGGAGCCTCTCGCATGCTCTACGGTCTATCGCCGAGGCGGACTACCGAGTGCTGCACGTCGTCTACAATGGAACAATGTCCCCGCGTGTGATAGTGACGGCGTTCTTTGACCGTCGGGAAAGGAGGCGTCGTGAGGGTCACTTTCGATGAGGCGAGCGATGCGCTCTACCTGCGGCTCGACGATACGCCGATAGCAGAGTCAGAGACCGTGAGGCCAGGGGTCGTTCTTGACTACGATGCGAAGGACCGAGTGGTCGGTGTCGAGATCTTGGGACTCATCGACCGCATCGACCGGGGTGACCTGCGCTCCATGCATTTCGAGCTCGCCTGAGTTCGGCCGCGCGGCGGCGCTCCTACCGCCGGGCCGCCGCCCCTACTTCCCCTTGCGGAACACCGTCCTGCGTACGGCCGCCTTCTTGAGCCACTGGATCCCTTCGGTGGGATTGAGCTCCTTGGGACAGGCTTCCACACAGTTCATGATGGTGTGGCACCGGTACACGCCGCGCTCGCTGTTCCACCGTTCCATGCGCTCCTTGCCGGCTTCGTCACGGCTGTCCACCTCGAAGCGGTGGGCCTTCAGCAGCGCCGCCGGGCCCAGGTAGTTCTCCTCACCCCAGGCCGACGGGCAGGCCGAGTAGCACGACCCGCAGAGGATGCAGTCCACCGGCATGTCGATCTTCTTGCGCTCCTTGGGCGACTGGATGATCTCCTTCTCCGGCTCCTCCGAGTGGTGGATG
>JAFGIH010000723.1 GCA_016929985.1 Thermoleophilia bacterium
CGCACGGGCAGGTGCGGCCGATCGCCGAGCCATTCGAGGTCGCCAATCGCAAGGGCGTACTGGAGTACCTGATGTTCCCCGGAGACCGATCGCTGGGAGCAAGCGCAGAGAACGTGATCCAGTGCTGTTGCGCCAGTCTGACAGAGAAGCCAGGCGTCTCAGATCCGGCCACCTACGACGAGTATGGCGCCGCGGATACAGACAACTCCGTGGTGCCACTGGTGGTGTACATGCCCGAGCCGGTCCGGAAGGCAGGGGCGTTCACGCTCGACGACCTGCGGACCATCGTGGCCAAGGACAAAGGCTGGGCCCCCGGGCCGAATGCCGGGTGGCGGCGGCTTGATGAAGAGACGCAGACGAACGAACCGGAGCCCGGCGTGCCCGAGCGCTCGAATGATGACGGCCAGCGTACCGACGAGGCGCAACTAGCCGACCTCGAAGCTGACGCGAACGCGCGTCTCAAGCAGTGGGAGGCTGAGCGCGCCGCCAGCACGAACCGCTACAAGAACAAGGCACCCAAGGAACTGAACGACCTCCACGCGAACTTCGACAGCCAGGTCGCGCGCCTGCGGGAAAACAAACGGTCCGCCGAGCTGAACAACACCGGGTGGGGTGCCGGCGACGAGGAAGCGCTTCAGATGAAGATCGAGCGTCTGAACGACATCCGGGCCGAGGTCGCCAGCCGTCGACAGTACTACGGGATACAGCGCCAGATCAAAGCGATCGAGATGAGCCGGGAGCGCGGGGTGCCGGTACTGGAACGCTCACAGGTAGAGTCGCTCCTGGGCAACGTGGGGGACGCCTACGCAGACGCCGGCGTCCGCGGCCGGGGATACACGCCCGAGGCCTTCCACGTCTCCCACCTGTCCGGACGGCCGGTGCGTTGGTACGTGACCCTCCCGGATGGCCGGATCGCCCATCCCGATGAAATCCACGAGGCGCGGCAGCGGGGGCGCTTGGCTGTCATCGACAACATCGTGCCAGATGACCGCGACTGGACACAAGACTAGTCCTTCATGCTTGCAGACCGGCATGACCGACTTCATCCGCACGAGCTCGACCCGGCATCAAAGCCGCGCCCGCAGAGGATCACCCGACAAGGAAGGATTCATCATGGATCTTGTACCCATAGCCCGTGAGAGCTTCGAGGCGGTCCTGAAGGACAAAGGCTGGGCGCCGGGGCCGAACGCGGGGTGGAAGCGCATCGGCCTCGACGACCCCGATATAACCGGGGGTATGAGCGACAGGTCCACTCCACGACTCGACGCCTGGCATCACTCGCAAACGGCATCGACACCGGGGGAGCGAGCCCACGCTGCTGCCGAATATGAGCGCCTCGCCAACGAGGAAGAAGGGCAAGACGGCCGCTCAGCCGAGAGCAAGAGCCCGGATGACATCAGGCATAGGGCTTGGGAGCGAGCGACCGAGGACCGACAGCGTCTTGGTCTTAAGCCCGTTCCCGAGGACCAGGTCGACCAGCTAGAAGCGCTTGCCCGTAGTGGGGAGCCGGCGCCGAGCGGAGACCGTATCACGCCGGAATATCTCCGCGGGCAGATAGCACAGAACGAGAATGCCATCAAAAGCTGGTACGGCTTCGGCGAGCAACCGGGTACCGAGTCCGGCGATGATGCGGTCGCAACGCTCTGGGCTAGAAACGATGTCTATAGGCAAGTGCTCGATCGACTCGGTGAAGCTGCCCAAGGTGGCCGTACCGCTGTCGCTGACTACCTCGGCCAAACCATCGACTACGGTGGGGAGGAAATGACCATCGGCGAGGTCATGGCTGACCTGCGCACCCTGCCGCAGTGGACCCAAGAGATGGAGAACGCCTACATCGCGGGCGCTCTTACCGCCAAGCACAGGCGCGAGGGCGTCCACAAGCTCATCCCCTTCCTCATCCCGGTCGAGAAGTCCGGCGAACCCGAGCGTCGCATCACCCTGGGGGTGGTGCTAGAGCCGGGGACCGAAGACGAACAAGGCGACGTGATGACGCCCGAGGACATCGAGAAGGCCGCCCACCAGTGGATGATCGACTCTCAAGCGGCCGGGGACATGCACCGCTCCGTCGTCAAGGGTGCAAAACCGGTCGAAAGCTACATCGCGCCGTGCGACTTCACGGTCGAGACGGCTGACGGACCCGAGAAGGTGCTCCAAGGCTCGTGGCTGCTCGCGATGCGGTGGCCCGAGGAGCAGTGGGAGAAGGTCAAGAAGGGTGAGTACACCGGGTACTCCGTGGGGGGCCAGGGAGTGCGCACGCCGCTGGAACGCGTCGACAAGGCCGGACGAGGCCGCATGGGTGGCCCACTAGCCGCGGGACCAGACGGAGCCTGCGTATGCCCGAGCTGCGGGCATCGTGAAGCGCACGACGCGGGAGAGCCGTGCACTGACCTAGCCTGCCCCGAGTGCGGCACGATGATGGTCCGCGAAGAGGTAGATGGTCGAGTCCTCAAGGACAAGGGCTGGGCCCCAGGGCCGAACGCCGGGTGGCGGCGGATAGTAGGAGACGAAGAAGAGGCGTCCCCATCCGACCCGATAGCGGAGATGGAGAACAAGCTCCGAGCCGCGAATAGTGCCAAGCCCGACCGGTTCAAGAACGTGGCCGGGCAGATGCTCCTGCCCGCCAGTCTTGAGGCCAAGCTTCCGGCTCTGTATTCGCAAGAGAACATCGACGACCCCGTGATCGTGGCCCATTTCTTCAACCCGGCCGGCCAGGGTGATTGGTACATCTACGAGGGTCAGCGCGAGGAAGACGACTACACCATGTTCGGCTGGGGCGGGGTGGGAGACCCCGATGACTACGAACTCGGCTACAGCAGCCTGGCAGAGATGGCTGCGGTGAGAGGGCCTCTAGGGATCGGCATTGAACGCGACAAGTTCTGGCAACCCGCGCCCTTGTCACAGGTGAAGGACAGAGCGAAGCCGCGCGAGAAGCGGCGGGAAGGGAGCCTATGATGGCCAACCGCCTGACCGAGCTGAACGTCGATGAGGTGTCCATCGTGACCAAGGGCGCGAACCGGAAGCGCTTCCTCATCTGCAAGTCATCCAACAAACACACCGACGGACCGCCGCTACTGCGGCGGGTCAAGGAAGTACTGCGAAAAGCGGCCGGCAACTCCGGCCCAACCACGGAGGTAGACGACATGACGGCCGAAGAGATCAAGAAGGCGATCGCGGATGGGGCAAGCCTGGCGCTGGCCCCGGTCATCGAGCGGATCGAGAAGCTGGAGGCGGTGCCTCCGGTCGAGCCCGCCGCAACGGAGCCGGTCGAGAAGAGCGAGCCAACGGTCACCGACGCGCCCGATGCGGCCGCCATCGCGAAGATGGTCACCGACGGCATCGCGGCGGCCACGACGCCGCTCAGCGAGCGGATCGAGAAGCTGGAAAACGTCCAGGGGATGCGCCAGAGCGGCGCTGAGGACCAGGGCGCCCACCAGATCGAGAAGAAAGCCGGCGGATTCTGGGAAGGCTCCGGCGTCCTGTTGTAACCCCCCCGGCCGCGATTCCGCGGCCACCCACCACCACGCAAGCCCACTAGGCCCCACCCGGGGCCTTTTTCATGCCCGCATTCCTGCGAGAAAGGAAGGTCCGCCATGGATCCCGTTGTTGCAATCGACAACATCCGCAAATTCGTCACGAGCGACGTGACCTACGGTCTGCTGAACCCAGAGCAGGCCAAGCAGTTCTACGTCCAGGCGTTCGAGGTCCTGGAATTCTCGAAGCTCCACCGCAAGGAGCGTAAGAGCGCCAAGACCGGTGAGCTCGACAAGCTGGGTATCGGGTCTCGCCTCCTGCGCGCCAAGACCGAAGGGCCGGCCGGCGACGACGGCTACCGCGTCGCGCCCACGTTTGGCCAGGTGCCGTACACCTGCGTCCGCATCAAGCTGCCCTGGGAGGTCTCCGAAGAGACCCTGCATGACAACATCGAAGGCGAGGGCCTCGAGACCAAGTTCATGGGGATGCTGACCACCCAGATGGGCATCGACCTGGAGGACCTGCACTGGAACTCCGACACGGCCGCTGGAGCCGGCCCCGACCAGGCCTTCCTGACCCTGAACGACGGATGGCTGAAGCAGCTCTCTGCCGGCGCGCACGTGGTCGACGCCTCCGTCGGATTCACCGACACGAAGATCGCGAAGGACAAGTTCTTCGCCGCCGTCATGGCCATGCCGGAGAAGTATCTCAGCAACCCGCGGCTGGCCTGGATGATGAACAAGGTCACGGAGTACGCCTGGATCGAGTACGTCTCCAGCCGTGCCACCGGTGCCGGTGACCTCGCCCTGCTGGGAGCCGCCGCGCAGACGCCCCTGGGTTACCCGACCGTGAAGGTGCCGTCGCTGGCCAACGGCATCGTGGTCCTGTCTGACCCGATGAACTTCATCGCGGTCAACACCTGGGACGTGCGGATCCGCAAGACGAGCGAAGGCAAGAGCGCCGTCATGAACGACATGCGCTACGGCTCGATCTACCTGGATGACGACCCGGTCATCGAGGAACCCGACGCTGCGGTGATCATCGAGAACATGACGATCGTCTAGCAGCCGCGCCCCACACCGTCAACCGCTCCTACCGCTCGGCGCTCTTGGCGCACAGATCCCAAGAGCGCCGAGCCGCAATACCTCAAGAGGAAGAGGAGGTCCCCGTGGCATCAAAGAACCAACAGCCTGCCCCCGAGCCCGAGCCCGTAGAGCAGGCCCCTGGGCCTGAGCAGGGCGAGCCCGAGACCGTTCCCCCCGCTCTCGAGCCCGAGGCAGCGCCGGAAACGCAGACCGGTCCGACTCCATCCGGGATGAAGGCCCTGGAGGAGGCCGCCGCAGAGCCGTCCCCAGACCCGGCCCCCGCTGCGGAAAACATGCTCCTCAAGGAGACCATCATTCTGAACGGCCCCGCATCCTTCGGTCCGGTCACCATCGCGGGCCAGGCGACGCGGTGCAAGAAGGACGTGCTCTACTGGGTCCCCAACATGGCCGAACGGGTAGAGATCCTGGGGACCGGCCGTTTCCGGGTCGCAACCGTTGCGGACCTGGAGCGTGCAGGACAACCGTCGGCAGGGCCGGGTGGCGCCATCACGCGCGACCTGCTCCCACCGGGCGCCATCAAGGGCGGGCTCAGCCGGTAGACAACCAAACCCTTCTCACCCAAGGAGATGATCGACCATGGGACTCATACACGCACTACGACCCGGAGAGCTTGGCACTCCGGAGTTCATGCAGGCGATCAAGGCGCTCACCCAACTGGCTGATCTGGCCTCGGGTGGGAGCCTCGTTTGCCCCGCCCAGCCTGACGCCGCCGCGTCCTCGGCGGCAGCCCTCAACTCCGCAGCGGCCGGGACGGTCACCAAGACGGTCCGACTGGAACTCGTCGACGGCAACAACGTGCGCCAGACGTGGTTCAACGGCCAAGCGAATCTGACCCCGATCGAGACAGTCACCGACGCGAACGTGGCGGCACCGACGGTGGCCGGCGGCAACACGGTCAACTTCGTCGACGGCGTAGCCACGGTGGTGATCACCTACGACACCGACGCCGGGGCCACCAAGACCTACGTCGCGGGAGAGACCGTGGGATTCACCACGGCGATCGCCGACATTCTCGGCGTGACCGTCAATGTGGCGGGTGCCGGATTCACCGACACGCTCGTCGCCTAGCAAGAACCTAACCGAAGGCGGTCAGCCGTGGCACTCCAGGTAGTCGCTCTCGAAGAGATACAGGCCCGCTCCGGCCTGGCCGAAGTCCAGGCCCTCACGGCAGAAAGCCTCGAGATCCTCGAGGCCGATGCCCTGGATCTGCTCGAGGCCGAGCTGGGCCGTCGCCTGACCGTCGACGCCGAAGACCAAGCCGTGATCATCTCCGGGAGCGGCACCAACATACTGCCGCTCCCGGAGCGCCTCGACGCCATCACCTCCGTGGTCTCCGAATGCCTGGGAGACATCACCGACACGGTCCAGACGGCCGTGAACGGCTGGCTCCTCGAGGGCGTATACCCATGGCGATACACCTTCCGGTCTCCCCTCACCGTCACCGGCAAGTGGGGCATCGCCTGTCCGGACAAGGCCAAGCGCGTGCTCATGGAGGTGATCATCGCCATGGCGGTGCGCCAGGGCGATACCGTGACCAGGCGCAACGAACTCTCGCCCTGGGGATCCGTCTCCGATGGCGATCTGCGCGCCGATCGCGATTCCGCGCATCGGCGTGACACCATGGAGAACCTGCTGACCTACGACCTCAAGAAGCGCCTGGCCGGCCTCTACCGGCCCGACATCGTGGCGGTCGTGTGATGTTCGATCTGCTGGTGGACATCTACAGCGTGCCGGAGGAACTGGTGAACTACGAACCGGTGGAGAGCGACGGCACGCTGCTCTACAGTGACGTGCCGGCGTCCTTCATCCGGCTATCGGGCCACCGCCGCTACCTGTCGGCAGGCGCCGGCGTGGTGGTAGACGCGAGGATGGCGACCGAATATCGCACCGATATCACCGACCGCTGCGAGGTGAGGAACGTCCGGACCCGCGAGGGCGACGCTGTGCCGGGCGTCCCGGCCAGATACCGAATCCAGTATGCCGAGAGCGGACGCCGCCGCCAGCACCTCGAGCTTGACCTGCAGGCGCTCGCATGAGCCCGCAGGTCAGAATCACGATCGACACCTCGGCGCTTCGCGGCTTCGTCGACTCCGAGGTCCAGCCGGTCTTCCAGGAGGAACTGCGCGCGGCCTGTGAGGATATCGGCCTGCACGTCTCGGAACGGATCAAGCGCAATATGGAGAAGAACCACAAGATCTGGTACACGGGCACCCTCATGAACTCGATCACCTGGTCGCTCATCGACGCGACGGCATCGGTCATCGGTGTAGCCGTGGGGACCAACGTCACCTACGCTCCCTACGTCGAGTACGGCACCGTGCCGCATTTCGTGCCCTTCCACCTGGCGAAGACGCTCTACGACCAGGCCGTGTCCGACTGGAAATGGATCAAAGTGGATTCTGGGTCCGTGAATGCCCGGCCCAGCAAGGCCGTGAAGAAGGGGCCGGGGGGCTTCTTCATCATCACCGGCAAGCACCAGACCTACCTCACGAAGCACCCCGAGCGCCTGTGGCTGAAACGCGATGCTGACGCCAAGCCGGTCTGGGGAGTCGTCGTATCGGGGCGCAAACAGCCATTCCTATGGCCGGGCTGGGAAGAATCGCTCGAGTGGGTTGAGGACCGTCTCAACGAGGCCGTCGAACGTACCGCCACACGCCTGGGAGGTCGATGATGGCGATCACAACCTGGCCGCACGCGCATCTTCCGCATGCCGTGGCTGACTACCTTCTGGCCGTCACTGACGCCGGGAGCCGCGTCACCACACGCCTGCCGCGGGAGCGCACCTACCCGCTCATCGTGGTGCAGCAGGCCGGCCTGGGGCCACTGGGCACCGATTCTGCCATACAGGCAGACGAGGTCCGGCTGCAGATTGACTCCTGGGCCGTCAAACAAGAGACGGCCGTCTCGATCGCGGCCCAGATATTCCGTCTACTCGACGCGCGCTTTCCCGGCGCCCCGCGCTTCGTCACCTGGATGACCGAGGATGAGGCCGCGCCAGGGGACTGGTATGAGACCAAGGTCGAGCATATCCGGCGCGGGGGAGGTGGCGATGTCTATTTCGATGAGATCGCCAACGTGGTCCGCTCGACGACGTTCTACCTGGTGAAAGTAAACCTGTAGGGAGGCCACATGCCCTCTGTAGAACTATCCGACGGTGGCCGCGTGGTTACCGTGGAAGAAGTACCAGAGCACCGGCCCAAGCCGGCGCCTGGGATGGCCGTCATGCCCACGGTCGACGGGGAGCTGATCGTCTACGAGCACGTAGGGCGACTCGAGGAGATCCCGCTCTCAGGCCGGGTGAAGACCAAGGCGGAAGTGACGATCCTCGAGGATTTCATCGCCGATAAGCACCTCCTTGATCTGACCGAGCGGGACGGCACCGTGACGGCGGGCTGGCGTATCAAAACTGACCCCGTGCCGACCATCCGCCGCAAGGATGGAGACTCGGCAGACTGGAC
>JAFGIH010000724.1 GCA_016929985.1 Thermoleophilia bacterium
ATGCTGAGCTGGTGGTCGCGCTATATCGGTGTCTCGCCGTATTTCAACTCTCCGGTGCGCCTGACGATCGCCGACAACCGCATCACCGGGATCGAGGGCAAGGAGGAAGCGGAAGCGCTCAAGCGTTTTCTCGCAGAGATGCGCGGTTGTCTGGGGGATGGAGTCTATGACTTCCCCGCCTTCCACTTCGGCGTCCACCCGCAGGCCGCGGTGGCGCGGCACCAATGTCCCAACGTCCTGCACCGCCGGCTGATCGAGCACTCTCATACCTGCAATCTGCACGTACACATCGGAGCCCCACCGCCCAACGACGCGTACCCCTATTGGATGCACTGCACCGGCGACATACGGAGGCCCACCCTCAAGATCGGGGAGGCGATGGTTTACGAGCGTGGTCACCTGACGGCGTTGGACAACCCGCTCGTCAGACTCGTGGCGCAGAAGCACCCGGACCGCCCGGGACTCGCGCCCGCACCGCGGTCGTTCTAGAGCCTGCTGGCGCCGTCGGCCGCCCCGGCTCCGTTCGCGGGTGCTTCTGGCTCTATTATATGGGGCGGACTGACGAACGAGGTCAGATAACGGTGCGCCTCGCCAAGTAGACGGGAGACGGCCCTGCTCCGCGCCTCTCCGGCTACTGGAGTGTCCGCTCAAGGAGGCCGACATGGCAGACATCGATGAGCGCCGCCGCCTGCTCGCAGCGGCGATCGCCGAGCAATGGGAATACGACCTGCACGAAGCTCCCGAGTTCGCGACCACCGTCGGCGACCCTCGTTACCAGAGCCGCTGGAGTGATCTCTCGCTCGCCCACATAGAGGAGCAGGCGCGGGAACTGGCTCGGCGGCTGAAAGCGTTCGAGGCGATCGATACCGCCGGGTTCCCTGAACAGGAAGTGCTCAACCACAGGTTGATGGTCCGGGAGCTGGGGGAGCGTCTGGAGGAGATCCGGCTGAAGAACTACGTGATGCCGGTGGACCAACTCGACGGCATCCATCTACTGGTGCCTCAGTACATCTCGCTCTCTCCGTTGGACACGGTGGAGCACTTTGAGGACTACATCTCTCGCCTGCGGGCACTGCCGCGACTGTTCGAGCAGGTGGTGGAACTCCTGGACCAGGGGCGCCGTGACGGGCTCATGCCCCCTCGCTTCTTGCTCGAGAAGACAGTGGGGCAGTGCGAGAGCATCGCGGGGCCTGAAGGTGAGGCCAACGCTTTCGGCCGCCCGGCCGCCCAGATGCCGGCCGGGATCCGACCCGGCGAGGCGGGACGTTTGCAGGAGGCCATCGTCGAGGTGGTCGATCGCCAGGTGCGCCCGGCCTATCAGAAACTGGCCCGGTATATCGCCGAGGAGTACGCGCCGCACGGCCGCACCGAGGACGGCGTCTGGTCGCTGCCGGACGGGGAGGCCCGCTACCGTGTCGCCATCCGACGGCAGACCAGCACCGACCTGCATCCCGACGATATTCACCAGTTGGGTCTCGAAGAGGTCGCCCGCATCGAGGGTGAGCAGCTGTCGATCGCCAGGGGTCTGGGCTTCTCAGACCTCCGTCTGTTCCGAGAGTCTCTGAAGACCGAGCGGAGGCTCTTCGCCACGTCACGAGAGCAGATCTTGAAGACCTACCGGCGCTACATCGAGCTGATGAAGCCGGAACTGCCCAGGCTCTTCGGATTGCTGCCGCGGACGGATCTCGAAGTGCGGCCCACGGAGACGTATCGAGAGCACGAGGCGAGCGGGGCTGAGTACTGGCCGGGGACGCCTGACGGCTCTCGTCCCGGCATCGTCTACGTGAACACCGGCGACTACCAGGACCGGTCTCTACTGGAGGCGGAGTCGACCGCGTACCACGAGGCTCTGCCCGGGCACCATTTTCAGGTCGCCGTGGCTCAGGCTCTGCCCGGTCTACCACCTTTCCGCCAGCATGCGTCCTACAATGCGTACAGCGAGGGCTGGGCGCTCTACTCCGAGCGGTTGGGCAAGGAGATCGGTTTCTACCAAGACCCGTACTCGGACTTCGGCCGCCTGTCCAGCGAGCTACTGAGGGCGGTGAGGCTGGTGGTCGACACCGGCCTCCATCACAAGCGCTGGAGCCGCGAGCAGGCGGTGCAGTATCTTCGTGAGCATTCGTCGCAGGATGAGGTGGATATACAAGCCGAGACCGACCGCTACATCGTGCTGCCGGCTCAAGCGCTCTCCTACAAGCTCGGACAGCTCGAGATACTGCGGCTGCGGACCCGGGCCGAAGAGGAACTGGGCTCCGATTTTGACCTGCGCGGCTTCCATGATCGTCTGCTCGACGGGGGAGCCTTGCCTCTGGACATCCTCAGGACGCGCGTGGATGCCTGGATAGAGGCACAGCAGACGGCGCACGAGGTGCGGGCACGCGGTCGGGCCTAGCGACCTCAACGTAGGCGAGGTTCCCCTGGGACGAGCCGCAAACGAAGAGCCCCGCATTCGCGGGGCTCTTCGCGCACGGTCCTTGTCGTATCACCGGTGCGCCACCCGGGTGCGCCGCCCGGCCTGAGGCGGGCGGCGCCTCAACTCATCGCGGCACCGGACTAGATCGTCCGCGCCGCGGCTGCGCCGGCGGCGACGGCGTCCACCACCAGACCGGGCTCGTCACTGTCGCCGATGCAGTGCACCTCGGGGGCCACATCCTTCAGCTCGTCGCACAGCTCAGTGTTGGGGGAGAGGGGCAGGGCGGTGATGATGGTATCCGCCTCGAGCACTCTCTTCTCGCCCTCTTTGCTGGTAATCACCAGCCCTTGGTCGGTGATCTCCTCGAGCTTCACCCCGGCCAGCATAGGCACGCGGTGGTCCTCCAGCCAGTGGAGGAGCTGCGGCTTCACCAGGCGCCAGAGCATACCCTCACCGATCTCAGCGCCGGTCTCCACGATGGTGACCTGCCTGCCGCGCTTGACCAGCATCTCCGCCGTTTCACAGCCCTGGATCGTCCCGCCGATGATGACCACCCGCTTGCCCACCGGCAGATAGAGCTTGACCAGCTTGGCCATCAGCTTGGCCCCGGTGAAGCGGAGGTACGACTTGAGCTGATGGTGCAACTGCTCGCCCGTCATGACCTTCTTGCTGTCGATACCGGGGATCTGCGGGATGTTGTGCGTACCGCCCCCGGCCACCACGACGGCGTCCGGCCGGAGTGCGGCGACCGTCTCCTTGGTGGCCTTCGTTCCCGGCTTGACCTCGACGCCCACCTTCTTCATCTGCAGGGTCAGGTAGTCCACGATCTTGGTCATGTCCTCGTGTTCTCTACCCTTGACCACGGCGGCCAGGTTCAAGCTGCCGCCGAGGATGTGCTCCTTCTCCAGAAGCGTCACGGTGTGTCCCCGGAGCGCGGCCACCCTGGCGGCCTCCATGCCCGCCGGTCCGCTCCCCACCACCACGACCTTCTTGGCGGTCTCCGCCGGCTGCAGTTCGTACTCGCGCTCTCTGCCGGTAGACGCATTGATGCGG
>JAFGIH010000725.1 GCA_016929985.1 Thermoleophilia bacterium
CGTAGTGGTGGCCTTCGAACACCACCTCAACTACGACTTGACCGGCTACCCGTCGGTGGAGATCAGAGACAGGGTGTCGCTCTTCGGGAGCATCGTGGCAATAGCCGACGTGTTCGACGCCCTTACCACCGCACGCGTGTATCGAAAGGTCAACCCCACTCCGCCGGAGGCCATCGCCGTCCTCGTGAAGGAGCGGGGCACGAGCTTCGATCCCACCCTGGTGAAGCTGTTCGTGGAGGTCATGGGCGTCTATCCCGTAGGGACAGTGGTGGCGCTCACCGGCAGAGAGGCGGGAGTGGTGTGCCAGCCACCGGCCGTCGGCTGCCCGGTGGACCGCCCCAAGGTGCGTCTGGCCGTGGGGAAAGAGCCCGGGAAGATCGTGGATCTCACCAGGAGGGTGGGGGGCAAGTACGCGCGTAGCGTCGTGGCCATCCTGAACCCCGGCAATGCGGGACAGATCCCCGCGGTCGATCCGGCCAGCCTGGTCAGCCTTTAGCCTCCTAGCGCTTGGCTTTGTCCCCCACGAAGATGGAGACGAGCGTCGAGACCACGGTGATGATGAGGGCTCCGAGGACGGCGGTCCAGAAGCCGTCCACATGGAACTCCAGCCCGATCCAGTTGTCCGTGATCCAAGAGGCGAGCCACAACATGAGGCCGTTGATGACCAGGGTGAACAGCCCGAGCGTGAGCACGATGAGCCCGCACGAGAGTCCGTAGAGGACCGGCCGGATGAACGCGTTGATCAGGCCGAGGACCAGGGCCACCAGCACCACCGACCACACGCGATGAGGCTCTTGCACAGAGATGCCCGGCACCAACCATGCCGCAACGGCGACGGCTGCAGCGGTGATGCCCCAGCGGATGACGAACCTGGTCACTGTCTTCCTTTCCGGCGACTACCGCGAGCTGCGGCGCCGTCCGGCCGTGCGCGCGGGCCGGCGCCCGATCCCCGGGCAGACTAGCACGCCCACCGGGCCGCCGGTAGTATGGCTTGGGGGTCAGCGGGCGGGAGGATCGTGGGCAAGTTGGAGGGACAAGCAGGAGCAGAAGGAGCGGTGCGCGGCGCACCGTCCAGCGGCCGCTCACCGAATGGCCATCCCCGGAGTAGCCACCCGCGGAGTCGTCAACGGAGTGGCCACTCACGGAGCGGCGACATCCTCGCCCTGGTACTCATGCTCTTCTACCTGCTTTCCACGCTCGCCCTGGCTCTCATGGCGGTGGTCACCGCGGAGCTCCAGCGGCGCTTCGGGCTGTCTGCGTCGCAGTTGGGGTTACTGACCTCGGTGTTCATGTTCGTCTACGGCGCCATCGGCATCCCGGCGGGCGCCATGGCGGCTCGCTGGGGCGGCCGGGTGCTCGCCGCGAGCTGCGTCCTCTTCGTGGCGGGCTCCTTGGTGTTCGGTCTGAGTTCCTCCTACGGGGGCTTCCTGGCCGGGCGGATCCTGCAGGGGCTGGGCGGCGGCATGGTGCTGCCGGTCAGCAGCCCGGTCATCGCTCGGTACCTCGCGCCCGAGGCGCGCAACCGAGGCTGGGGCATCTTCGCCACGGGCAAGGGGTTAGGAGCGCTGGTGGGCCTGCTACTGATGCCCAGCGTGGCCACGTTGGGCGGCTTCCGGGCCGTCTATCTCGTCACGGCAGGGATGGCGGTGGTGATCGGGGTGATCACGCTCGCTCAGGGGCCGGTCAGGGCCCTGCCGGCCGCCGCGGCGGCCGGCACCACGGCCGGGGCGGTTTCGACCGCCGCAACTGGGGCCTCCCGGGCCGGCAGGGCCTCGGGCGCAGTGTTGCTCAACGGGAGGGTGCTGCTGCTGGGGCTCTTCAACGCCGCGTCTTTGGCCGTGGGGACGGGAGTGCTCATCTGGAGTCCTGACTTTCTGCAGAGTGAGTATGGGGCAAGCGCGGGGGTGGCCGCCTATCTGACGGCCGGCCTGGCCGTCGCCCAGCTGATCGGCGCGCCGACAGGGGCGGCCGCGGCCATCCGATGGGGCAGGATGCCTGTCATCACCGGCTCTATGGTCGCCATGTCAGTGGTGGCGGTGTTGGCGGCGGTAGTGCCGGGGAGGGTGCTCGTGTTCATCATGGTGGCTCTGGTGGGGTTCTTCAGCTTCGCCTATTTCTCCCCGCGGTTCGCCATGATCCCGGAGGTGGTGGCTAGGCCCGAGCACGTGGGGCCGGCGTCGGGCCTCATCAATCTCCTGGGCTATGGCATCTCCATGTTGGCACCCTGGCTGTTCGGTTTGGCGCTCGATCGTGGGATGGGCTACCTGACGGGCTATCTCATCCTTGCTGCGTTCGGCATGGCCGGGGCGGTGGGCTCGCTCTTCTTCAAGGCCGGGGCGCTCTCTGGTGGGGGGAGAGAGCGATGACCGACGATCGCGGCGCCACCCGCTCGGTCGGCGGGGCCCCTGGCGGCCCGCTGGTGACGACTCGCAAAGGGGGCGACCTTCTGGCCGCCTCGCTGATGTTCATGCTAGTCATGTCGGCGGTGACGATGTCGCTGATGCCCGTCGTCACCGACCAGCTGCGCACCATGGGGCTGACCGACGCCCGCATCGGCCTACTTACCTCCATCTTCATGGGCTTCTACGGCGCCTCGGGGGTCCTGTCGGGCATTGGGGCGGCCCGCTGGGGCGGGCGCCTCTTCGTGGTCAGCAGTGGCTGCTTCGTGGTGGGTTCTGTCATATTCGCCCTCAGCTCCGGCTTTGCGGGCTTCCTGCTGGGTAGGGCGTTGCAGGGCATCGGCGGAGGCATCGTGACGGCTACGTCGACCGCGGTCATGGCGCATGCGCTGCCTCGGGAGCGGCTGGGGCGCGCTCTGGGACTGTGGGGCTGCGGGTTCGGCGTGGGGACCATGGTGGCGCTGTTCGTCATGCCCGCCATCCAGGACGCCGGTGGCTATCGGGCGGTGTTCCTCGCGACAGCCGGCCTCGGCCTCGCGGCGGGGGTCGCGGTACTGGCGCAGAACGCTATCCGAGCCCTACCGCACCATCCGGAAGGTACCACGACTGTCCGTGGGCTGGCGCTGTCGCTGGGACAGGTGATCACGAACAGCCGGGTGATACTCCTGGGACTCTGCAATATGGCGGGGCTGGGTCTCGGCATGGGTGTGCTGGCGTGGACCCCGAGCTTCCTGCAGGACGTCCATGGCGCGGCTGAGACCACCTCCATGTACCTCATCGCGGGGCTGGGGGTCTCTCAGATCCTCGGCAATCCCCTGGGCATCGTCGCGATGAAGCACTGGGGCAAGTTCTGGACGCTGGTCGTCGGCATAGCCGCGGCCCTCGTCACTACCGTGGTAGTGGGCTTCCTGCCCGGTGTGGCGCTTCCGTCAGCCATGGTCATCGTCTCCGGTTTCTTCGGCATGTTCTTCTTCCCGGTCATGCTCGCCTACATCCCCGAGGTGGTGGCCAGACCCGACCAAGTCGGACCGGCGACCGGCGTGAACACGCTCATGGGCTTCGTCGGATCGCTGGTGGCGCCGTGGATCTTCGGCCTCATCCTCGACGCCGGCGGGCAGTCGGAGGGTTCGTACGTGGCGGGCTTCGTGATGCTGGGGGCCTTCGGGGTGGCTGCGCTCCTCGGCCTGGGGGTCTTCAGGGTGTTGGTCCTTCGGGCGGCCACGCCGGATCCGGACTGACGCGGGAGGGCGGGCTCAGACGCCCATGATCTCGAACCCCAGTGCGCCGGCAGCGAGGGCCAACTGGGCGTCGTGCGTTGCCATGGCGAGTTCGACGTCCTCCTGTTCTCGGAACAGGAGAGCCGAAGCGAGGTGGATCGCGTCGAGCGTTCCCAGTGGAACGGGGAACGGATGTGAAGCGCGCTCGAGCACTGTGTGGGTGACCTCGATCACGGCGAGCGAACGCATGATGCCGTAGATGGACGCCCGGGTCTTGCTAAGCTCGACGGCCCTGTCCGGCCGCGCGAGCCTCATGCGGTCGAGGGTCCGAAGGCACTCGAGTTCCAGTAGGGCACTGGTGACTCCACCGTCGAGACCGCCGCTCACCACCAGAGGCGACGCTTCCCCAAGAGCCAGCCGGAGGATGACTGATGAGTCCACGTAGACCCTCAACGCTCGCCGCGCTCCTCGAGAAGCAGGTCTACCACATCGACGTCCAACGGTGGGTCGAGCGGGGGCGGGAGTCCGAGCTTGCTGAGCGGCATGGCATCGCGCCGAGGTTGCCTGATGACAAGAGCCGGGGACGAGTCCGGAGGAGGAGTGAGAAGAGCGACCGGCAAGTCGTGGCTCACCACGAGTATGGTCTCACCGGACTGCGCGGCTCGCAGATGCTCGCTCAAGCGGGCCTTCAGTTGAGCCACCTGTACCCGAGTGTAGTCCCGTCTTTTCATGGTCATAGAATAGTCACATATAGTCACATGCGCAAGCGTTTCCACCAGGGAGTCTCCATGTCGAGGGCCCGATAGCTGCGGAAGTCTAGGCTGGAGGACCGGCGGAGTCTCTACGACCCTGGACTGATCTTGGCGTCGGTCGCCGCCGCCTCGAGCAGACGGCTCGGAGGGTACGCCGGCGCAATCGGTCGGCGCGGCTGCGCTACTCCGCGGGCTTGAGCAGGGCCTTGCCCAAGCTCCACGCGTCGCCCACGCGCTCACCGAGTGCCCAATAGCTGTTGTCGGGCATGGTAAGGACGAAGGGACGCAACTTCACTACGTCGACCACACCATCTGTGAGTACCGCCTCCGTCGCGTAGACGTTGGCCACCTCACCGATGAAGAAGTAGTCTCTTGGGAGCTCGATCGTCTGGTCGAGACGGCATTCCATGGCGACGGGGCACTGCCGGACCATGGGCGCAGACTCCAGCGCGCCGTGGAAGAGTTCCACATGGGCGGACTTGTCTTCCTCATAGCCGTGCACCAGACCGCAGTAATCGACGAGCTGCGCCTGGTCGACGGTGGGGAAGCTGATGCTGAACTGTCCCGTCTGCCTGATACCCTTCGCGGTGTGCTGCTTGAGGCCGAGCGAGACGCCCACGAGCGGAGGTTCGGAGTGGAGTTTCGTCACCCAGGCCGCCGTCATGAAGTTGGGCTTGCCATCGGTCACGGTGCCCACGAGCACGACCGGCATGGGGTAGATGTTGAAGCTCCTCCCGATGTTCTTCTTGACCATCGTCCCTCCTCCACAGGCACGTAGCCTCCCCGTGGACCTCAGCGGTCGTCACGGCTTTACTTCCCACAACCAGGCGAACCGACACGCGACAGCACTAGGACTCGAGCACGACCTCGCCGTCGAGCCCGATCATGACCGTCCGGACCGGTACGTCCACTCCGGCGAGCTCCACGGCCTGCTCGACCAGGCGACCCAGGCCGCCACAGCACGGCACCGTCATGCGCGCCACCGTGATGGACTTCAGTTGGTTGGTCTTGATGAGTTCCACCAGCTTCTGCAGATAGGGGCTGGTGTCGTCCAGCTTCGGACAGGCGACCACCAGCTTGTGGTCTTTCAGCAGGTCTGCGTGGAAGCTGCCACGGGTGAAGGCGGTGCAGTCGGCCGCCACCAACAGGTCGGCTTCTTTGAAGTACGGAGCCTGAGGGGAGATCAGATGCAGCTGGATGGGCCACTGGGTGAGCTCGGAAGGCGCGGCCGTGGCCGCCGCCCCCGGACCGGCATGGACCGCGGCCGCCGCCTCGACGCCACGCGTCCTCACGACGTGCTCACGCGCGGCCTCGCAGTCGTACTCCTCGCCCTCCCGCTCGACGATGGTGAGTGCTCCGGTAGGACAGACATTCAGGCAGACGCCCATGCCATCGCAGAAGAGATCGCGCACGAGTACGGCCTTACCCTCAGCGTCCAGAGCCAAAGCGCCCTCCGCGCAGGCCGTGGTGCACAACCCGCAGCCGTCACAGAGGTCGCGGTCTATCTCGATGATCTTCCTCAGTGCCATGTGCCCTTCTTCCCTCCGCGTTGCTTCTTCTCCAGGTAGTCGGTTGGTTATGGTCCGAAACCCTGGTATTTCAAACGTAAGGATGACGCCGCGAGAATGACACCGGCGTTATAGTGGGCGGATGGAGACAGCCATCGCTCTAGCCGAGATCTTGAAGGCCGCTCTCACCGCCGCCGGCTACCGTCACCGGCTGGCTCCCGCCGGCATGGTGGCGAGGCTCGACAAGGAAATCCAGGGATTACTCGAGCAGGGGCTGCTTGCCGAGAGCCTCTACTCAGAGTACTCAGGGTCGTTCACATTCTCGCCGCCGCCCGAAGTGCCGGGACCACGGACACTGATAGTGGCCGCCTGGCCGTCGCCTGCCGTCAAGGTGCGGTTCCACATGGATGACGGCCCTCTGGAAGCACTGATCCCGCCCACCTACGTCTCGTCCGCGGGCAGGGCGCGCTGCCTGGAGATCCTGCGGTCGGTTTTGGAGGAGGCGGGACACGCTGTGGCACAGGCGCGCGTTCCCAACAAGTTGCTCGCCGCCAGGACCGGCCTCGCCCGGTATGGCCGGAACAATCTGGCCTACTTCCGAGGGATGGGGACATTCGCCAGGCTCGACGTGTTCTGTACCGATGCCGACCTAGGGGCCGTGGAGCCTGAGATCAGGGGCAGCCTTCGAATGAGTTCCTGCCCGCCCTGCCGCAATTGCCATCACCATTGTCCGACGGGCTGCATCCCCTACGACGGCACCGTGATCGACGCCACGCGCTGCCTTACTGAACTCAACGAGAACGAGGGCGACTGGCCCGAGTGGCTCGATCCGCGGGTGCACCACACCCTGGTCGGGTGCATGCGCTGCCAGGAGATGTGCCCGGCCGACCGCTACTACCTGCGCAAAGAGCCGGTGGTGGCCGAGTTCGACCGGTCAGAGACTGCGATCGTTCTCCAGAACCTCCCCGCCGAGCGGCTACCCGAGAACGTACGCTCCAAGCTGAGGGAGCTCGATCTCGAGGAGTACTCGACGGTTCTAGGCAGGAACCTGCTTGCGCTGAAACACGCGCAGGCCCTCGCGACCTCTGCCTGATCCACCTTGTTCGCGGGAGCACTTGACGTTGCGTAGGCCAGCGTGTATATAAGCAATCATGCAAATACAGGATAAAAGTAGTAACGAGGGCAGCACCGCTACGCCCGCCGACATGAGGCCTCTGTTCGCCATGCACGCGGAGATGTGCCAGGCTCTGGCAAACCCGCACCGCCTAGCCATCATGTACGCGCTTAAGGACGGCGAGAAGTGCGTGGGCGACTTGGCGGAAGAGCTTGGCATCTCCGTTCACAACGTGTCCCAACACCTGCGCATCCTGCGGCAGCGACTGCTGGTCCGGCCGCGCAAGGAGAGACAGACCGTGTACTACTCCATCACAAACCTCAAGTTCGTGGCGGCTTGTGCGCTCATCCGCGAGGCGTTGGTCGAAGAGCACCGGGCCGAGGGCGAATCGCTTCAAGCGGCCACGCGTATGGATTCGATGGACGGCACTTCTGGGTAGATGGCATATCACGTTCATCGAGACAGCCAAGACATCACGAGAGGGAGAGAAACGATGCACATGGCAGATGGCGGCGGCTCAGCGGATCTGAGTTCGCTTCACGGCGAGAAGGTCGTGGATGCGCGGGGCACCTCGTGCCCGGGCCCGATCCTGGCGGCGAAGAAGGGCATGGCCGGCGTGAAGGTGGGCGAGATCATGGAAGTGCTTGCCACCGACAGCGGCACCCAAAAAGACCTGCCCGCCTGGGCTAAGAAGATGGGCCACGAATACCTCGGTTTCGTGGAAGAAGCGGGCTACATGAAGCTGTTCGTCAAGCGTCTCAAGTAGGCTCTGAGGTCCTGAGGTGAGCGAAGGCGAGGGTTTCGCCCCCAAGATATTGGTCTTTTCGACCAACAACATCTCCGACCCGGGCATCGACCTGGCGGGTAGTTCTCACATGCACTACTCCCCGAACGTGGTCGTCATCAGCCTGCCGTGCACCAGTGGCATAAAGCCCGGATGGGTGCTCTATGCGGTGCAGCAGGGTTTTGACGGCGTGTTCATCGCCGCCGATGGCGAGGAGTGCGCCTACCTACCCGACTGCAGCGAGCGTACGGCTAAGATCATGTCCGACGCGCAGGCGCTGCTGGTGGAACGGGGCCTCGAGGCCCGACGGGTGAAGATGGCAGCCATCTGCTCGGTCTGCGCTGAACCGTTCACGAACTATATGCACGAGTTCTCGCGGATGCTCGCCGACTTGGGGCCGTCCGGGGGCACAGCGAGCGTCGCCGAGCCGGCCGCCGGGAGCGTGGCATGAAGTACGACGTCCTGGTCATAGGCGGCGGTATCGGGGGCATGGAGTCGGCCCTCAAGCTGGGCGACATGGGCTACAAGGTGCTCCTGGTCGAGAAAGATTCCAGCGTGGGCGGAAAGATGATCCTGCTCAGCAAGGTCTTCCCCACCCTCGATTGCGCCAGCTGTATCTCCACGCCCAAGATGGGGGCGACTATCCATCACCCCAACATCACCGTTTTCACCTACTCCGAAGTGGACAGCATCCGCGAAGACGGCGGCGGGGGCTTCCGGGCGCAGATCCGCCGGAAACCGCGCTACGCCGACGAGGCAGCCTGCACGGGCTGTCGCCAGTGCGAGATGGTCTGCAACGTGGCGGTGCCCGATGAGTTCAACGCCGACCTGGTGTCCCGGCGCGCTGCTTACATACCCTTCCCGCAGGCGGTGCCCAAGAAGGCCGTGATCGAGCGGACCGGCACCTCACCGTGCACGGCGGCGTGTCCCGCCGGCATCAAGCCTCATGGATATGTCGCTCTCATCCGCAGCGGCCAGTACGAGAAGGCCTTCGAACAAGTGTGTGAAGTCACCCCCTTGGTCGGGAGCCTCGGCCGCGCCTGCTACGCGCCCTGCGAGGTGGAGTGCACGCGAGGCGAGTTGGAGGGGGCGCTTTCCATACGTAGACTGAAGCGGTTCATCGCCGACACCCACTACGCGAATGAAAGGCCTCGGGTCGAGATCCCGCCGTCGAACGGCAAGAAGGTGGCGGTGGTCGGATCGGGGCCGGCCGGCCTCACGGCGGCCTGGCATCTGGCGCGCATAGGCTACGAAGTCACGATCCTCGAGGCGGCTTCCCAGCCGGGCGGCATGATGCGCCTGGCGCTGCCCCCTTACCGGCTGCCCAACGAAGTGGTCGACGACGACGTCGCGAACGTCACCGACGTCGGCGTGAAGATCGTCACCGACGTCCGCGTGGACGACCTCGAGGCTCTCAAGGCCGAAGGCTACGACGCACTGCTGCTGGCCATCGGCACCCACCAGGCCACGCGGCTACGCGTGAATGGCGAAGATCTGCCCGGCGTCAAGCGGGCCGGCGACTTCTTGAAAGCGGCCAAGCTGGGTGAAGAGACCGGAGTGAAAGACAAGCGGGTGGTCGTAGTCGGGGGCGGCAACGTCGCAATAGATGTGGCCCGCACCGCGCTGCGCGAGGGCGCGAACTCGGTCCAGTTGGTGAGCCTTGAATCACACGAACAGATGCCCGCTAATCCACAGGAGATAGCTGAGGCTGAGGCCGAGGGAGTCGCGATAAAGAACTCCTGCGGCATCGCCTGGTTCGAAGGCGAGGACGAAGTGACGGGGGTGCAGCTTCTGCAGTGCGTGTCGGTCTACGACGAGACGGGGCGGTTCAGTCCCCAGTACGGCGAGGGCCCCATCGGCAGTATCCCCTGCGACGTGGTTGTCGTCGCCGCGGGTATGCGGCCAGACTCCGGCGCATTCGGGCTGCCGGTCAACGCATCCGGCACCATCCAGGTGGACGAGGGCACTCTGCAGACGAGCGTGCCCCACGTTTTCGCCGCGGGCGACGTGGTCCTCGGTCCCACGATGATCACTACGGCCGCCGGCCAGGGCAGGCGGGCCGCCTTCATGATCGACCGTTGGCTGCAGGGAGAACCGCTCGATCCGGCCGCGTTCGACGGAGCGCTGCCCGTGATGGACAAGGACGCAGTGCTTGCCCGGCAGGCCTCATATAGCCGCATCGAACCGCTGTACGCCCCCGATACCGTGAGACCGGCGCCGGGAGAGTTCTACCCGGACGAAGAGACCATGACCGAAGAGGAGGCCCTCAGGGCCGCGAGCCGCTGCCTGGATTGCGGAGTCTGTTCCGAATGCCGGCAGTGCGTAGCCATCTGTCCGCCCCAGTGCATCGATCTTGACATGAAGGGGAGCGAGGTGGAGGCTGAGGTGGGCGCGGTCATACTGGCCACCGGTTTCACTCTCTTCCCGGCCGACGCCAAGCCGCAATACGGTTTCGGACGATACAAGAACGTCATCACCGGTATGCAGATGGACCGGCTGCTGGCTCCCACCAGGCCCTACAACGCCGTGGTCCGCCCCGGCGACGGCAAGATCCCCGACAGCATCGCCTACATCCTTTGTACAGGGTCGCGCGACGAGACGGTGGACAATCCTCTGTGCTCCAAGATCTGCTGCATGTACTCGATCAAGCAGAACCAGCTGATCATGGGCGCCCTCCCGCTTGCCGACGTCACCGTCTACTACATGGACGTGCGCTCGGTGGGCAAGGGCTACGACGAGTTCTACGAGCAGGCCAAGGCCATGGGCGCCAACTTCGTGCGCGGGCGAATCTCCGAGATCACCGAGAAGGGTGACGGCAATCTGGTGCTTTCCTATGAGGACATCGAGAACGGGGGCGGCCTGGCTCAAGCCGAACACGACCTGGTGGTTCTGGCCGTGGGTGTGCAACCCGGTGCGAACGTGCAGCGGATGTTCCCCGAGGGCGCGCCCTCGCTGGATGAGTACTTTTACGTGGGCGAGGCCGACGAGGACCTCGATCCCGGCCGCACCGATATGCCCGGCGTCTTTGTGGCGGGCGCGGCGGCGGGAGCCAAGGACATCCCCGACTCGATACTTCACGCCGGAGCGGCGGTCGCCCAGGCGGCCGCCTACCTGGAAAAGGCGAAGGTGGGGGCATGAGCGACGATCTCGTCACGAGCATGAGCGATGACCCGGGCGTCCGCGCGGACGATGCCGTGGCCGTGGGCGAGGCTCCCCAGCCGGCAGAAGCCCCGAGCCCGGGCAGCCGCCGGCTCGGCGTCTATGTTTGCCAGTGCGGCGGCAACATCTCCGACTACGTGTCGGTGGACGATGTCGTGGCCGCTGTGAAGGACG
>JAFGIH010000082.1 GCA_016929985.1 Thermoleophilia bacterium
ACGCTCGCATCGGTGGTCATCTCGTGGTGGCGGAATGCGACGGGCGTGCGGAACTCCTCGTGGATGCGATCCAGGATCGGCAACAGGTCGCGGATCGAGCCGATGTCGTGCAGCAAGATCATGAACTCGTCGCCGCCCATGCGGGCCACGGTATCGGCCTCGCGGATGCATCGGGAGAGTTTGGCGGCCACGCTACGCAACAGGACGTCGCCGGCCAGATGACCTATGGTGTCGTTCACGAGCTTGAAGCGGTCGAGGTCGAGCACGATCACAGCGAAGAGCGTGTCGGCGCGCCGCCGGGCTTGGCGGATGGCATCGTCCAGGCGGGTCATGAAGAGGGTCCTGTTGGGCAGGCCGGTCAAGCTGTCGGTGAGCGCTTGCCTGCGCAGGTTCTCCTCCATGATGACCCGTTCCGTGACGTCCTGTACCACCAAGAGGCGGCCGACCGTGTCTTGGTGGCGCCTGACCGGCGACCACTCGACCAGGTAGTGGCGCATATCGCCTTCATCGCCCAAGCGCATCCCGGCATGGCCGGCGTCCGTGCAACACGACGCGCTCACCTGCGACCACGCTGCCCAGATCTCCGCCAAGGGGCGGCTGAGGATCTGTCTTTTTGGCCTCCCGATGAGGCTCTCCGCCGATCGGTTGAGATCGACCACCGTGCCGGAATGGTCGAGCACCATCACACCGTTGGTCATGTCCTCCACGAAGGAGTGGCGGGCGACCGGCGCTAGGTTGAAGAGCCGTATGCGGAAGAGGCCCCATGCTATGACGATGCCCCCGATCGTGAACCCGATCGGGGTGTAGTCGAGGTTGATGCCGAGTTGTACGTTGAAGATGAATCCTACGTGGGCGGCGATGGGAACGGCCGAGCCTGCGAGTAACGCGAGAGGCTGCCGGCGGTAGAGCGGGGGTGACGAGCAGCAGACCGAGATCATGAGGACGACCGCTGCCGTCAGGAGGACGTAGCTGTAGAGCATGTGCACCCAGAACCATATTCCCCAAGAAAAAGCCACCACCTGCAGTGAGCCGTGCGCGTTCAGCGACTCCTGTACCCGCATGAGATGGTGTAGGTCGTTCGTCCAGAAAAGGGCGGTGGTGATCGCAGGCACCAGGCAGAGTAACGCGAGCCTTCCAGGCTTCAGCCAGCTCTGATGCCCGGCATAGTCGAGCAGGACCGCGAGCCACGCGACCGAAATGAAGGCTTTGGCGAAGTACTGAAGATCGCTCCAGACGAGTTTCTCTTGGAGGTCCGGGGCAAGGAGCTCACCCGCCCCTGCCAGCGACCACAGGGCTCCCAGAGGCAGTGCAAAGAGGAAGGGGAGGGCACCCGGCAGGTGCCGATTGCGCCACGCGTACCAAGCCAGCCCGAGTGCGACCGGCACACCTACGAGCAGCAGCACCACATCGGATGTCAGTTCTAAGCTCAAAAAGGATCCCTTGTATAGAGCTATGTCGGCACAACCGTGCCTTGGCTCAAGGGAATAGACGCTACGAGCGGATGTCTTTGCGCCTGAAGATGAGCCAGGCGACGCCGGTCATGCCGACCGTCCAGACGGCGAAGTTGATGAGCGCGTCGCGGATAGGCTCCCACTCGATGGGACTGCTGAAGAAGTTGATCCAAGCGGAGAAGTGGCTTGTGAAGAGATAGGGCTGCAGGAAGTCGAATACACTCAGACTTCCCAGGATGATCATGATGATCACCAGCACCAAGCCGGCCGCCATCGCTGTCAGGCCCGAATCGGTGAGCGTGGAGAGGGCCAGTGCCAGGGACACAACGGCCATCATGCCTACAAGAACGAACAGGTATGACAGGAAGAGCAGCCAGAAGGTCTCGGCCACACCCACCGTCTGACCGCTGAACAGCAGCATGGGTTTGATGCCGTAGAAGGCGCCTCCGGCGATGAGTGAGCCGACCGCCAGTATCACCAGGCCGATGGCGATATACAGGTTGGCGACGAACCACTTCGCGAGCAAGAGGGTACCGCGACGGACGGGCTGCATGAGTACCGTCCTCAGGGTGCCCTTCTCGGCCTCGCCGGCGATGGTCTGGCTTCCGGCCATGGAAGCGAGCAGTGGCAGCAGGAAGGCCACCAGTGCGAACAACGAACCCACCGCGACATACAGCCCATTGGAGCCGATGAGACTGAAGAAGAAATCCGGCCCCTCGCCGTCGTCCACCCCTCCGCGCCGTCCGTGGTCGCTGGAGAACCAGATGGCTATGGTGACGAGAAAGGGCACTACGAACAAACCGGCCCAGCCGAAATAGGTGCGCTTCTGGTAAAGGATCTTCACAAACTCCCGGCCGATGTGGCTCATGCCCGCACCTCCGGTTCGTCACGGCTGGTGAGCTCGAGGAACATATCCTCGAGGCTCTGCTCCGTGGCGGGGACGACGGCCCGTACGTCGATCTGGTCGGCGACGAGACGGCGCACTATCTCAGGGACGAGCTCCTCCTTGGACTCCACGATGAGGTAGCCGTCGTCTTCCTTCACGCCGCCGGGCCCCAGCAGGCCACGCAGCACCTCCAAAGCGCGCCCCTGGTCGCCCGTGAGGACCTTGACCGAGCCGCTCGGGGGATGAAGGCTCGCCACAGGGCCCTGGGCGATCATGCGGCCCTTGCGCAGGATGGCCGCCCGGTTGCACACGAGTTCGACCTCGTGCAGCAAGTGCGAGGAGAGAAACACAGTGGTGCCCTGCCGGCCCAGCTCGCGGATGAGCTCGCGGACGTCCTTCATGCCCTGGGGATCGAGCCCGCTGGTCGGCTCGTCGAGAATGATCAGATCGGGCTTGTGGATAAGGGCTAGGGCGATGCCGAGTCTCTGGCGCATCCCGTGGGAGTAGCCCCCCACCTTGGACAGGCCCCGTTCTGACAGGCCCACCATCTCTAAGACCTCGGTGATGCGGTCCTCGGTCACCTCACCACTCATGCCTCCCAACAAGCGCAGATTACGGCGAGCGGTCATGTTGCCGTAGAAAGTGGGGTCGTCGACGAAGCCGCCGACGTGGTGGAGGGCCTCCTGCCTGTCGCGCGGCACCTGGTGCCCGAGGATCTCGGTGTGACCGGCAGTGGGGTAGGTGAGCCCGAAGATCAGACGGATGGTGGTGGTCTTGCCGGCCCCGTTGGGGCCGAGGAAGCCGAAGACGTCGCCGCGGTTCACGGTGAGGTCGAGCCTGTCGACGGCCCTGAGCCTCTTGAAGTCCTTAGTCAGCCCGTGGGTGGACAGCACCACCACCGGGTCTCCGGCCGATTCGCCTAAGGGCTCGCTTGCTTCTGATAGTCGGGGGTCCAAAGCCATGGCGTGCACTGTAGCACGCTGAAAGCGTTCAGGATTAGTTCAGGAAACTAGTGCGAACATACGACCATGGAGTCACACAGCATTGCTCAACCCCCCTCCTGAGCTGTGGCCCCAACCCTGTCCGGTGGATGTCGGACCCAACCGGGGCGAG
>JAFGIH010000726.1 GCA_016929985.1 Thermoleophilia bacterium
ATGACCGCGGATTACAGCGAAGCGGGGACGAAGTGAGAACTGTTGAAAGGCGCAAAGCGAGTTCGCTCGGGGCTCGCTTTTTGTCTGTGGAAGGGTGCACTCCACTCCCCCCTCACCCCCAGTCGCCCAAGCCTAGCGGGCCACGCTTTTCCCCAGTTCCGCTATGTCTTTCTTCCAGCCCTGCGTTGTCTGATGGATCACGCGGTCCTTGAGGCGGTTTCGCAACTCCACCAGGAAGCCCAGGTACTGGGCGGGCACGGCCAAGCCGGCTCTCTCGCCGGTCAGTTCCGACAGGGGGCTGTAGAGAGCCTCGCGCGAGAACTGCGGGGCGCAGAGCAGGCG
This sequence comes from Thermoleophilia bacterium, assembly GCA_016929985.1. The sequence goes on from JAFGIH010000726.1 coordinate 343, forward strand.
TGATACCAGCGCCGGGACCTCCTCGCCGCCCACGAAGCAGTACGTCGCCCGGTCCTCGATCGACAGGGCCTCCAAGAACCACACGCCGTGCTTGCCGCAGAGCAGCCACAGGGGGTTGTCCGCACCGGCGCCCGGGGCGGCTTCGCCGCCGCCGGCCGGCGAGCCGTCGCCTCCCAGCCCCCGCGTGCAGCCGAGCCATGCGGAACCGCCGGCCGCCCACTCCAGCAGGTGCTCGCCCTCCTCTCGCCGAGGCAGCGCGGCCAGCCAGGTGCCGCGGAGGGCCTCCGTAAAGCCGGGACAGACAGCCTCCATCGCCTCGATCTCCATGAGGCGGCCGGGCAGCCACATTCCGGCCAGCATCCCCCTCGGTCCCGACGGGAGCGCCGGAACGGCCGCAGCCAGGATCGCAGCCGCCTCTTCGGCCAACTGAGCGCGATTAGCCCGCAGACGCTTGAGAAACTCCTCGGTCTGGCCACCCAGCTTCGAGATCAGCACCTCCTGCCCGGGCCACTGGCGCACCCGCACCGCGTAGGCAGCCTCGTCGTGCTCCACCGCCCCGAACAGGGCCAGGAACATGGGATCGAGATCCCGCGCTTCGCGGGCTATCACGAGGACGTCCTCGAACAGTAGCGCCTGGAATGGCTCGGGTAGGGACGACGGAACCACGGCGCCCGCGTCGAGGCCGGTAACGCGTCCTGAGAACGGCTTTCCTTTGCCGGAACCGCCAAGACGGAGTATCTCAGCCCGCGCCCCGATCCAAGTCCGGCGCAGTTCCTCGAGAAGGGTGGGGCCGTCGGCGCCGAGCCGCGACATGATGAGCTCCGCACGCCGGGCCGGAACAGCCCTGGTGCCCGCGGCTCCCAGGGTACCGGTGCCGCTCACAGCCGCACCGGTGACGGTCAGCACCAGCGTATATCCGTCGCCGGCGATCCCCGCCAGCTCAGCCACCGGAAAGGAGAGCGGAGCGCCCCCTTCGGGTGTCAGCACCAGGTACGACCCGTCGAACGACCACTCCGCCGCGTCTGAGCGTCCCTCAAAGCTGAACTGCCCGCCGCGGGCCATCAGACCAGCCTGTTCCCACACTCCGGGCAGAACTTCGCGCGAGCCTTGAGCTGGCTACCGCAGCGCGGACATTCGATGGTCGGGGCCAACGAGGCGCCGCATTCCTGGCAGAACTTGCCCCCGTCGTTCTCCACCCCGCACACCGGGCAGATCAGGACGGCCTTCGCGGTGAGATTGAGTCCCGAAGTGAGGTCCTGCTCCCGGATCTTGTCTTCCGCCTGGTCGACAGTGAAGCGGGCCTGTATGGAGCCGATCTCACGCTGTGCGATGGGGGCGCAGTCGGTGCACAGTCCACGCTCGGCGTTCCAGCAGACCTCGCGGCACACCCACTGCCCGCACCGCTTACATTGGGTGAAGAGCGGCCGGATCTCCGCCACCGCCTCCTGCAGCGCGCGGTCGTGCGCCGGTCCGGCGACGAGGTCCCGGAGGTCGTCCGCGCTGTTGGCGGCGCTCCCCATGAAGCCGCCCAGCAGGTTGCCGGCTCCCCGGAGCAGCCCCGTGGCCATGCCGCTCTTGCTGGCTTTCCAGCTGGACATGTAGCCGTTGCCGCATTTTTCGCAGATGAACTTGAACTGGTAGCCGCTTTCTGTGGAGAGGTCGTCGTAGTTGTCGGTGAACTCGATGTGGGCCATGACCTACCCCCGGAGGAAAGTGATTGCAGGGATGTGCACCTAGCCGCAACCTAGCAGCGTTGGGCGGCCTCAGTCAAGCGGAGGGTTTCCTGTCCGGACGGCCCGCTATGCTCCTTGGCACGCGGACAAAGCGATTCCGGGAGGGATGCGATGCTCATATCAGCCATCATCGGCTTCGTGATAATGCTGGCGACCGTAGGCTATGTCGCCTTTCGCAAGTTCTCATTCACCCGTCAGGAGATCGAGTTCGGAGCGCCGCAGAACGGCGTGGCGGCCATCTACCTCGACATCCGCGAGGACACCGTGCGCGGTCTGCACATCCTCTACGCCGACGGCACGGTGAGCGAGGTGCGCAGGCTCCCCGCCGGGTAGACGGCGGCTGGCGGCGCCGGCGAGCGTGACAGACGGGCGTGGTAGCGACACCCGACCCGAGGAGGCGCCACGGGCGCGCCCCGACAGCCACGCCGCGCGCCGGTCACTCCCGGACTCATGACCCCTGTAGAATAAAGAGGACCGCCTAGACGGGAGGATCATGCCGTGACCACCTATCCGGAGAACGACGACCACCGCCTCATGGCGCTCGCCCTCGACGAGGCACGGCGAGCAGCGGCCCAGGGTGAGGTGCCGGTCGGCGCCCTGGTGGTGATCGACGGAACCATCGTCTCCTCCCGGGGTAACGAACGGGAACGGCGGCATGACCCCACTGCCCACGCCGAGATGCTCGCCCTGCGCGACGCCGCGGCCTTGGCCGGTGGATGGCGGCTACGCGACGCCACCCTGTATGTCACCCTGGAGCCGTGTGCCATGTGCGCCGGCGCCATCGTCCTCGCACGGATCAGACGGCTGGTCTACGGAGCCGACGATCCCAAGGCCGGAGCGGCCGGCAGCATCTTCAACATCGTGGACCACCCTGCGCTGAACCACAGTCCTGAGGTGCGCGCTGGGGTCATGGCCGCGGAGGCGTCGGAGTTGCTGCGGAAGTTTTTCGCAGTCCGCCGGGAGGGAGAGCTCCTGTGACCCGAGCGCCGCAGAGAGGCTGAGCCGCACGATGCCGTGGACGGACAAGAAGTACTCCGCCTATTGGGCAGCCTCGGGGATAGCCCGGCCGAACACCGTCCTTCAGTTCTGGCGCGACAAGAGGCAGGCCGACCGGCGCTGGGCGGCAGAGCGTCCTACGGCCATCGCCGAACTGGGCGCGGTGAACCGCCTCTCCATCCTCCCCCTGGTGGAGTACTACTCGGCCGTCGAAGGCCTGGCGACCGAACCCGGCGTCTCCTACCTCGTGACCTTCGACGACGAGAAGCTCCTCTTCGACGTCGGTTGGAACATGCGTAACGAGCATCCTTCGCCGCTGCTGCGCAACATGAAGGTCTTGGGAGTCTCGGCCGACCAGCTCGATGAGGTCTTCATCTCTCACGGCCACCTGGATCACGTGGGCGGTCGTAGGTCGCAGATTGACAAGACCTTCGCCCTCTCGGCCCAGCCCGTCGATCTGGAGGGCGTACGGATCTTCGTGCCGCCGCCGCTCACCTACCCCACCGGGCGGGTGACAGTGGTCGACAAGCCGCGCCGGCTGGCGCCGGGCGTGGCCAGCAGCGGCCCCCTCATGCGGGCCATCTGGCTGACCGGGCCCGTGCTCGAGCAGAACCTACTCGTCAACGTGGCCGGCAAGGGCGTGGTGATGATCGTGGGTTGCGGGCACCCGTCGCTCTCGCGCATGGTCGAGCGGGCCCAGGCAGTGACCGGCTGGCCTTTGTACGGCGTGGTGGGCGGGCTGCACTTCCCCGTGACCGGGTCGCGGGTCGGCAAGGGCAGGCAGAACATCGTCGGCAACGGCAAGCTTCCCTGGCAGCGCATCACGCGTGAGGAAGCCCGGGAGGCCGCGGCCCTGCTTGCCGATCTCGACCTGGGCCTGGTGGCGCTCTCGGCCCACGACAGCTGCGACTGGAGCCTGGGGGTCTTCAAGGAGGCGCTCGGCGAGCGCTACCGAACGTTGAAGGCCGGCGAGGAGATCATCATCGCCTGATGGACGAGCATCCTGATCACGATCGCGGTCCCACGCATCCCGACCGCGACCCCACTTTCGAGCCCGATAGGCGCCTAATCGTCAGTCTCGTTCTCAACCTGCTCATCACGTTGCTGCAGGTCGTCGGCGGCGTCATCGCCAACAGCCTGGGGCTCCTCTCCGACGCCGCGCACAACCTGAGCGACGTAGTCGCCCTGGGTATGAGTCTCTGGGCGGTCCGCCTCGGCCGGCGCCCCGCCACACCCCGCCGCACTTTCGCCTACAAGCGGGCCGAGATCCTGGTGGCCATGTTCAACTCGGCGGTGCTGGTGGCCATCTCGGTCTACATCATCGTGGAAGCCATCCGCCGTCTGCTCGACCCCCAACCCGTGGAGGGACTGTGGGTCATAGGTTTCGCCGCCGGCGGCCTGCTGATCAACGCCCTGGCCGCCTTTTTGCTGCGTTCGCACCACCACGACCTCAACCTGCGCAGCGCCTTCCTGCACCTGGTGGGCGACGCCGCCACCAGCTTCGGAGTCATGTTGAGCGGCCTGGTGGTCTACCTGTGGGACTGGAACTACGCGGACGCGATCGTCTCCATCCTCGTCTCACTGTGGATCGGGCGGGAGGCGTTCGCCATAGTCCGGAGCACAGTGAACGTGCTCATGGAGGGGACGCCCGAGGGGATGGAACTCGTGGACGTGCAGAAGGCCATGCTGGCGATCCCTGGAGTCGAGGGTGTGCACGACCTGCACATCTGGTCGATCTCGTCGAGCGACCTGGCCCTCTCGGCCCACGTGGAGGTCGAGGACGCCGCCCTGTCGCAGATCGGATCGGTCGTGGCCGCGGTCAAAGAGGCCTTGGCGCACGACTTCGGCGTCGGCCACGTCACGTTGGAACTCGAGATGGCCGGTGGCGAGTGCGCCGGCGGCAGGTGTGATCTTCCGGCGAAACAGATCCATAAGAACGGCCGCGACGGCGACCACTCAGGGCCTTCGGGACACGCGGGGCACTCACACTAGAGCGCGACGGCGACCCCCGGAAAAGCGCGCAGCACCTGCTTGTCGCACGTGACCAACCTGGCACCCAATGCGATGGCCAAGGCAACGTACTCGCAATCGTAGGCAGAGCACCCATGGGCGCGAGAGAGAGTCAGCACTTGCGTAGAGTTCACGTCGTATTCGCGACCGCCCATGAAACTCTCAGCCATGCCCTGAATTCGGCACACCTGGTCCAGAGTGAGGTCGCCCCGTCGCACGTACCCAGTCAGGGTGTTGCGAAACTCACTCCGCCACAGCACCGGCGCTGCCCATTGCGGGTCGTCCTGAAGTAGGGCCTCTGCCTGCGAAGTGCTCTCTCCAGGCAGGTATAGATACGCAAGGATGTTCGCATCCGCGACAATCATGACCGCCCCCGACGCTTAAAAGCGTCAATGTCCTCTGCTCGAAACTGTAGTCCCTCCAGCTCAGCCCGAATTTGCCTGGCGCGCTCGAGATGCTCGGCCGGGCTTACTTTGGGCGGCATGAGCGCACTCTGGAGACACACGATGGCCTCGCTGTTCAGGCTGCGACGATGCTCAGCGGCTGCCGCTTTCAAGCGCTCATACAACTCGTCGGGGATGTTCTTGAGAGTGAGTGTGGTCGGCACGACTGCCTCCAAACCGTTTTGCAACCATATTGGTTCCAGCATACACCGTACCTCGGTTCCTTGTCGACGCGATTCGAAAATGCCCCACGGAGGACTGTCGCCAGCGGAGCTACGCGAGAATAGCGGTGACCGGAGGCCGGCTCACTGGGACTTTGGGTGGAGGTTGGCCCTCATGGGTGGGCCGGATACGCAGCGCGCAGGCTAGAGCAGCTCGAAGTCCATGCGCTTGAGTTCCGCGATGGACAGTCTCTCTCCAGCGCGAAGGATTTCGAAGCCCACTACCTCGCCCCGCTCGTCAAGATCGAGCATCACACCCGGGCGCACTTCTTCCGTCTCGACGATGTGGGACTTGTCCAAGCGCACGTAGAGGGCGTCAGCAGCCTCTTGATCGAAGGTCACTCTCACAGCTTCCCCTTCATGGACCGGTCGAAGAACACCGTCACCAGGAAAATCGAGCCTTCATTTGGAGTATACGCAACCCTCAAGACCCTTCCGCCTTGTTCCCTGATGCGACCGAAGCCTGGACAAGGCAAGGGTCCTTGGGGTCATCTCGGACCAATAGAGGCTCTGCGAGCACGCGAGCCACCCATTCAAGCCTGATCTCGCGCTGCTCGAGGACCTCCATAGCGTGGATTCCGAGTATGAGTCGTTCTTCCATGCCCTGAGCATAGACGGGCTCGAATGCATAGCTCTGCGACCTTCGTTGTACTCAGGCCAACGGGCACGACGTGGCCTTCCACGATCTGTAC
>JAFGIH010000727.1 GCA_016929985.1 Thermoleophilia bacterium
CCGAAGTGGCGGAATTGGCAGACGCGCTGGACTCAAACTCCAGTGAGGCTCACACCTCGTGCGGGTTCGACCCCCGCCTTCGGCATCCCTGCGATGGAGCGCCTTCGGCATCCCAGCGCCTCGGCGCCTTGGCGCCGCGTCACCGCAGAGGAATCCTCCGCCACCTCTCGAATCCCACAGAGTCGGTTGAGACACGTGCCGTCTGGGTAGATTTGCGCTGTATGCACTGCTAAACTTCTTCACATGGACGAGACTATGGACGACAAAGAGAAGCGCTACCCGGAACTCGTCGGCGAGAAGCTCCGCCGCATGCGCCAGGAACGCGGACTCAGCCTGCAAGAGGTGTGCGATCGCTCCGGAGGCGCCTTCGTGGTGTCCACCCTCAGCGCCTATGAGCGTGGCAAGCGCAGCCTCAGCCTCGAACGTCTGTCTGAACTCGCCTCTATCTACGGCCAGTCGCCCACCGCCATCCTCGATATCGACAGCGAGCCCGAGTTCCAGCAGCGCAGCATCGCCAGCAACGGCCCGCTGCGCATCAGCCTGCAGAGCCTCGATCGCCTCGACCCCGAAGAGCGCCGGCCGCTGGAGACCTACCTCACCTTCCTTCGCCAGCTCCGCAATGATCCGTCGCGCGAGATGCTCACCATCCGTAAGGAAGATCTGGTGTATCTGTCCTCCCTCTATGGTGTGCGCCCGGCCGCCTTGAAGGACTACCTGGAGAAAGAGGGCGTGCTCCTCACCTGGTAGAGCGTCCGGCCGATCCCGGCCAATGCTTCCTCCAAGCCCGCGCTCCGCGCGACCACGTTCACCAGCGCGCTACCGATGATCACACCGTCTGCGTACCCAGCGACCTCGTTCGCCTGCTCTGGCGTGCTCACCCCGAACCCCACCGCCAGGGGCAGGTCGGTGTAGCGCCTCAACCGGCCGATAAACTCGGGTAGATCGCTCCGCAGCGCGGCCCTGGCCCCTGTCACCCCCGTCGTCGACACGCAATAGATGAAGCCGCGGGCCGCCTCTGCGATGCGGGCGAGCCGTGCATCGGTGCTGGTAGGCGCCGCCAGGAGAATGACGTCCACCCCCCTCGCGCGCGCGGTCTCCTGAAGCTCCCCGGCCTCTTCCACCGGCACGTCCGGCACTACCACGCCGAGTACGCCGCACTCGCGGCACCGGTCGAAGAAACGCTCCGCCCCGAAGGCGAGCACGATGTTGAGGTAGCTCAGCAGCACCACTCGGGCCCCCTCCTTCGCCACCGCTCCCGACAGCTCGAGCACGTCCGCGGGGCGCACGCCCTGCCTCAGCGCTACTTGCGAGGCACTCTGTATAACAGGGCCATCGGCCAGGGGGTCGGAGAAGGGGATGCCCACTTCTATGAGGTCGGCTCCCCCCTTCAAGTACTCCCTGAGGATCGCGAGACAGGAGGCGGGATCGGGATAGCCTCCCACGGCATATGGCATGAGGAGCGGCCGCCCGGCCTCGCGAAAGACCGCGGTGAGCGCGCCGCCACCTGAAGTCCCGTCGTTCATGGCGCTCACGACCTCACCCCCAGAGCGTCGGCCACACTGTATACGTCTTTGTCACCCCGGCCGGAGAGGCTGACCACCACCACGTCGTCCGCCGCGAAGCCGTGTCCGCCATCGGCTCCGCGCAAAAGGTAGGCGATAGCGTGCGAACTCTCCAGGGCCGGGATGATCCCCTCCAGGCGGGAGAGCGTCTGGAAGGCGTCCAATGCCTCCTCGTCGGTGGCGCTGGTGTATTCCACCCGTCCCAGGTCTTTGAGGTAGGAGTGCTCCGGGCCCACGGAGGGGTAGTCAAGACCCGCCGCGATGGAGTGGGCTTCCTGGATCTGACCGTCTTCGTCCTGCAGCACATAGGAATACGAACCGTGCAGGATGCCGTGTGATCCGCGGGCGAGGGAGGCGCCGTGCTTGCCGCTGTCAAGACCGAACCCCGCGGCTTCGACCCCCACCATCCGCACCGCCGGCTCGTCGACGAACTCGTGGAACATGCCGATGGCGTTGCTGCCGGCGCCCACGCAGGCGACCAGCCCGTCGGGGAGGCGCCCCTCGCGGGCCATGATCTGCTCCCGGGTCTCCCTGCCGATGATCGACTGGAAGTCGCGCACAAGCGTGGGATAAGGCGCAGGGCCCACCACCGAGCCGATGATGTAGTGCGTGTTCTCCACGTTGGCCACCCAGTCGCGAATGGCCTCGTTGGTGGCGTCTTTCAGCGTGCCACTGCCGGACGTCACCGGCAGAACCTCAGCGCCGAGCAGCCTCATGCGGATGACGTTGAGCTCCTGGCGACGGATGTCTTCCTCACCCATGTAGACGTGGCACTCCAGGCCGAAGAGGGCGGCCACAGTGGCCGTCGCCACGCCGTGCTGTCCGGCGCCTGTCTCGGCGATGATGCGTTTCTTGCCCATGCGCACGGCCAGCAGGATCTGGCCGAGGGTGTTGTTGATCTTGTGGGCGCCCGTGTGGGCCAGGTCCTCTCGCTTGAGATACACGCGGCAGCCGACGCGCGCGGAGAGCCGCTCGGCCAGGAACAGCGGCGTGGGCCGCCCTGCGTAGTCGGTCTGCAACATGCGGAGCTCAGCCTGGAAGGCCGGATCGTCACGGTAGGTCTCGTAGGCCGTCTCGAGCTCCTCGAGCGCGGAGACCAGAGTCTCGGGTACATAGCGGCCCCCATATGGGCCGAAACGTTGGGGCAGTGTCACTCGTCTATCCTTCCTGAGATGGATCTTCGCCGCCTGCACAGACGGCGGCGCCCGGTGGGAGTGTGGCGCCTGCTCCGGCAGTCATGCCCGGACAGGCGCGGGCCCAGACCCAGGCCCCCGTGTCGGCTATCGCCCCGACCTTGGCGACCACCTGCCCCATGAGCGCGAGGTCTTTGACTCCGGGGGACTGTTCGATGCCGCTCGAAACGTCCACCCCCCAGGCGCCCGACTCACGAAGGGCGGCTTGGACGTTCTCAGGTCCGATACCGCCCGCGACCAACAAAGGCCCTCCCCCGGCTGCGTCCCGCACGAGGCTCCACGCGAAAGACCGGCCGCTACCGCCGAACCGGCCGGCACCCTTAGTGTCGACGAGCACGACGTCAGCCTCCCGGCGGGCTGCGACGATGGCCTGCGCGAGGAGGTCCGCGCTGCCGCTCTCTGGGTCCACCGGCACGGCCCGGATGACGAGCAGCGGGCGATCGCGTCCACCCAGCGCCCGCCGCACGGCATCGCCGCCAGGGCCTGCGAGCCCGTGTAGTTGCACGCCGTCCAGGTCGACCTCCCGCGTCACCGCGGCGATCTCCTCAGCCGATGTGTCGCCAAACACGCCGATGGTGAGCGGCCGCCGGCGTTGGTGCTCGCCGGTCTCCCACGTCTCCGGCCGCCGGGCCTCCATCGCGCCCCGGATGAGCTCTCGGGCCGCCGCCGGCGTCAGCCGGCGCGGGCTCGG
>JAFGIH010000728.1 GCA_016929985.1 Thermoleophilia bacterium
CCTCCAAGATCTGTCCGTCGCCGTCCTGCAGAACGTAGGAATACGAGCCGTGCAGGATGCCCTGCGTGCCCTGGGCCAGGGAGGCGCCGTGCTTGCCGCTCTCCAGACCCAGACCTGCCGCCTCGACGCCGACCAGCCTGACCGATGGCTCATCCACGAACTCATGGAACATGCCGATGGCGTTGCTGCCCGCGCCCACGCAGGCCACCAGGCCGTCGGGCAGACGTCCCTCCCTGGCGACGATCTGTTCGCGCGTCTCGCGCCCGATGACCGACTGAAAGTCGCGCACTAACATGGGGTACGGAGCAGGACCGACCACCGAACCGATGATGTAGTGAGTGTTCTCCACATTGGCCACCCAATCGCGGATGGCCTCGTTGGTGGCATCTTTGAGCGTGCCGCTCCCGGAGGTCACCGGGAGCACCTCGGCCCCCAGCAGCTTCATGCGAAAGACGTTGAGCTCCTGGCGCCGGATGTCCTCCTCACCCATGTAGACGTGGCACTCCAGGCCGAACAGGGCAGCCACCGTAGCCGTCGCCACACCGTGCTGACCCGCCCCGGTCTCGGCGATGATGCGCTTCTTGCCCATACGCACGGCGAGAAGTATCTGTCCAAGCGTGTTGTTGATCTTGTGCGCCCCGGTGTGAGCGAGGTCTTCACGTTTGAGATAGACGCGGCAACCCACGCGCTCAGAGAGTCGCTTGGCCTCGAAGACCGGCGTGGGCCGGCCTGCGTAGTCGGTCTGCAGCATCCGGAGTTCGGCCATGAAGGCCGGATCGTCACGGTACGTCTCGTTTGCCGCCTCGAGCTCTTCGAGGGCGGAGACGAGGGTCTCGGGAACATAGCGCCCCCCGTAGGGGCCGAAACGTTGAGTCAGTGCCACCTTTCTATCCTTCCTGCGACCGGCCTGCGCCGGCTCTCGCGATGAGGTCTTTCATAAGCGCGGGGTCTTTGATGCCTGGTGACAGCTCCACCCCGCTTGATACATCCACGCCCCAAGCGCCGGACTCGTCCAGAGCGGCCCGCGCGTTCTCCGGCCCGATGCCGCCGGCCACGAGCAAAGGCCCGTCCGCAGCGGCTTCTCGGGCCAGGCGCCACGGGAAGGCGGTGCCGCTGCCGCCGAACCGCCCGCCGGCCTTCGTGTCCAGCAGCACCACATCTGCTTGTGTCCGAGCCGCGGTGACCATCTGCGCCAACGAGTCTGCGCTCGCGATCTCCGGGTCCACCGGGACCGCTTGTATGACGAGAAGCGGGCGACCACGTCCGGTGAGCACCCGCCCACGCTCCGCGAGAGCCGACCGTACCGTGTCGCCACCCGGACTCCCAAGGCCGTGCAGTTGTACTCCGTCTAGGTCCACATCCTCCACCACCGTGGCTATCTCCTCAGCTGATACGTCGCCGAACACCCCGATCGTGAGCGTCAGCCGTACCCCAGGGCTCTTGAGCTCCCGCACAGAGTCAGGGCGCCGCCGGGCCGCCTCACGGATGAGCCCATACGCCGCCGCCGGCGTAAGCCGGCGCGGGCTGGGGGCGAACACGAAGCCGGTAGCCCACACACCGAGATCCCATGCATGAAGTACGTCTTCCAGGCGGGTGAGGCCGCAGATCTTCACCGCCGGCCCCGAGGGCTGGTCCTCCGGACGCCAGGTGGGGACGGCCATAGGCCGGCTCCTCGCGCCGTCAGGACCGGCCTTGTAGTCGAAGATCTTCGAACGGTCAGGTGCGGTCATGACTCACGTCCTCCTCCAGGTATAGACGAGGAACACGACCACCGAGACGAACATGAGGACGAACATCAGGATGAACCAGATAAGGCTGTCAAAAGGCATCCTGGTGAAGTTGGTGCCGAAGAGCCCCACCACGAAAGACAACGGCATGAACATGGTGGCTACCACGGTCAGTTGCTTCATCACACCGTTCATCCGGTTCGACACACTCGAGAGGTGCAGATCCAGAGCCGAGCTCAAGATGTCGCGATAGGTATCGAGAAGCTCGATGATCCGCAGGATGTCATCATGGACATCGCGGAAGTAGACCTCAGCCTCGGGGTCGACAAACGAGACACCGTGCGAGCCGAGTCTCTGCATGACATCGCGCAGCGGAGCCACCCGCCTGCGGAGATCGACCAGATCACGCTTGAGCCCGAACAGCCGCTGCATGGGGACCGTTCCGGTCTCCAACACCACCTGGTCCTCGAGTCCGTCGATACGGCCGTCAAGATCCTCTAGAGCGGGCTGCAGAGTCTCAACCAGCCACTCGCAGATGTGGTAGGCGATGAAACTGACACCGCGTTCCCGCGAGAACACCTGTCTGCGCACGCGATCGGCCAAGCACTCGTAGTCCGAGCTGTGGATCTGACCCACCGAGATGAGCCAGCCTGCCCCCAGGAACAGACGAAGCTCTTCGAGACGAGGTAATCCGGCCGACTGGACCCCATCCTCAGCCGCTCCACGCTCATCGACCGATCTGCCACCCACCGGCTCATCCGCGGAAAAGAGCGAGATGTAGAGGTGGTCCGCGAATTCCTCCGCGCGGGGACGTTCCGGTCCGTCGCGAAGGCTCTTGACCACTATCTCATCCAGACCCATCTCGTCGAGCGCTCGCACGACGGCCGCGTCGGCGCAAGCATGGATCCACGTGATCGGGGAATCAGAGCGGCTCAGCCCTGCCAGCACCTCGGCCAGTTCCCCTGGAGACACCAGCCGACCGCCCTCCGGCGTCAGCAGCCGTACCAGGCAATCCGCCTCGCTCACGGCACCATGAGGACCGGCAGGTCTATGGAGCGCATGACCAGTTCCGCAGTGCGACCCAGAAACAGGTAGCGCAATGAGGAGTGGCCGCGCATACCAACGATCACAAGGTCGGCAGGCTCCTCTTCGAGAGAAGCCGCTGTCGCCTTCGCCGGTTTGCCGGGCAGCACCGAGTAGGCGGCCTCGACTTCGAGAGGCTCCACGTAGGCTTTTGCCTCCTCGGCGGTCTCCCAACCTCG
>JAFGIH010000729.1 GCA_016929985.1 Thermoleophilia bacterium
GCCTCCCCAGCGAGAGCCCCCAGCTCACGGTCTGCAGCGCTCCACTGGTACGGGGAGCCTCTGCAACTACCACGGCATCGCCGAGGGCCGCCAAAATCCGGTTGCGATGCGGAAAGGTCCAGCGGGCAGGACCTGCGCCCGGCGGCATCTCGCTCACAATCACCCCGACAGACAAGATACGGTTGTACAGCCAGCGGTTACGAGGTGGATAGACAACATCCGGACCGCAGCCAAGTACCGCCACAGTGAGACCACCCGCCTCCATGGCAGCCACGTGGGCCCGGCTGTCTATACCCAACGCCATCCCGCTGACCACCGCTACGCCGCCGGTCGCAAACGCCGTCGAGAAGGCTTCTGTCGCCCGCTTCCCGTATGCCGTGGCCCTTCGAGTGCCCACGATCGCCACTCTCGGCACTGTTGACAGGCGCGCGAGCTGCTCCTCAGGCCCTCGCACGAACAACCCCGCGGGAGGAAGCTCGAGGTCGCCGAGTTCCTTCGGATACTCTGGCGCCCCATATGGAACGAAACGCACGTTCGAATCCCAGATGGCCGCCTCTGCTTCTTTGACCTGGAAGGCACGCCTTCTCGACTCAAAGAGAGAGATCACCCTGGGGAGCGCCCCCCATTCCCTCAGCTTCATAGCCGATGCCTGCCAGACACCCAGAACGCCTTCCCTCGCCACCAGCTTCAAGATACTGTGACAGCCGGACTGACCGATATACGCAAGTCCGAGAGCCGCCTCATAGTGCATTCGCTCGTCTCGCCGGGTGCTCATCACTCGAACCCTATGCGACGCCGGTCGAGCCGGAGAGCCAAGGCCTCAGCGATGTGTTCCCCCCGGACCGGGAGTTCATTGTCGAGGTCGGCTATGGTGCGGGCGAGATTGACAGTCCTCACGTACGCTCTGCCGCTGAGGCTCTCCCGTACCAGCGCCTCTCTCAGCAAGGCTCGAGCGTCTCTGGTGAGATGGCTACCCTTCTCGAGAGGAGTGTCTGTCGCCGTCGGGGGCGTCACAAGACGCTCCCTGCGGAACGCCCGCGCCGCCGCCACCCTGTCGCGCACTACCACCGATTTCTCGCTTTCGTCGGGCTGCTCGAGACAGGACAGCGTGAGCGGTGGTACCTCGATGAGCGCATCGACCCTATCCAAGAGCGGTCCGCTGATGCGGGCTCTGTAGCGTTCAACGCTGGCCGCGGTGCACCGGCATGCCTTCTCAGTGTGACCCAAGTAGCCACACGGGCAAGCCTGCGAGTCAGAACTACACCGCCCGCATCTACCGCCGGGTCATCGACCTGCCCTCCGGTCGGCAGAGGAAGGCTGGGCGACCATGAGTCCGGTCGTAACCGAGCCAACCCCGGGCCGCACAGAGCGGCCTTCTCTCTTACCGGACCACATCCAGCCCGAGTGGAACTACGAGGCCGAACAAGCGGTCCTCGGAGGAATCCTGGCCATACCCAAGCTTGTCGATGAGATCCGCGCGATCCTAGTCGCTTCGGACCTTTACCTCCCCGCCCACCAACGCATCTTCGCAGCGATCCTCGCACTTGCTGACCAGGGCCGTCCCATCGACCCCATCACCGTCAAGGACCACCTGAGCAGCAACCCCGATGTCATGGCAGAAGGGGCCAACTACATCTGGGTCCTTCCACAGCTCTCGGTCCCGGCTCTTCATGCCCCTCACCATGCCCGCGTAGTGAAGCGTCTCGCCCAGAGGCGGCGCATGAAGACCATTGGCCAGAACCTCATCGAGGGCAGGCTGACCTCGGCCGAGGCGCAGGTCATGCTGGCCACCCTGAGCGAGACCGAGGTGGCAGAGGCCCTGCCAACGGTAACGGCACTCGATTTCTGCCAACAGGTCCCCGAAGAGCCGGACTGGATCCTCGAGGGCTACCTGGCCCGCGGTGCCATCACCGAACTCGACGCCAAGATCAAGACCGGTAAGACCCATTTCACCACCGACCTCGTCCGTACCGTCCTTGCGGGTGAGGAGTTCATAGGCCGAAGGACACTCCTCACGCCCGTGCTCTACCTGACCGAGGAACGCGAGACCACCTTCCGAGCGGCGCTTACGCGGGTGGGGCTCGACCAGACAGATGGGCTCCATCTGGTCTTCCGACACCAGATCTCACTTCCTTGGAAGAGCGTGGGGCGCGCCGCCATAGCCAGGGCCAAGCACCACGGCATTGGTCTTGTGGTCATCGACACCCTCTCGGACTGGAGTGGCCTTGAGGCCGATATGGAGAACGACGCCGGAGCGGCGCTGGCCGCCATGCGTCCCTTGCAGGAGATGGCCTCAGCCGGACTAGCTGTTCTTGTCCTTCGACACGAACGCAAGTCAGGTGGAGAGGTGGGCGACTCTGCCCGAGGCTCATCGGCCTTCGGCGGAGCCGCCGACATCCTGCTGTCCTTGAAGAAGGACCCGGCCGGGGGCCAAGACAACCGCCGCATCCTGGAAGCCGTCGGTCGTCTGGAGGGCTGGGCGCCCAAGCTCATAATCGAGATGGCGGGTGGTCACTACCGCTCCCTGGGCACCAGCACCCAGGTGGAGACCCACCGAGCCCTCGACTTCCTGGCCTGTGCACTTCCCACCCAGCCGGACCAAGCCCTCGGCGAAGAGGAGCTTCTTACCCAAGCTGACGGCGAGCTCACGAGAAGCACGCTCAAGCGGGTGATGAAGGACCTTCTCAACGACGGCTCGCTCAGGCGGGCCAAAGGCGCCGGCAGCGCTTCCTCCCGAGCCTACGGCTTCTGGCTTGATGCGGAGGCCCGGCTGTGAGCCCAACTAACTGTCCATATAAGAAAGAGGCATGGACAGATAGTTCGAGGACTACCTCCTTCCTCTGTGTCGTTGTTGTTTCAAACAACGAAGTGTCCATGGCTCATTCCTATATGGACACTTCGATAAAAACCCGCCCACCGGCGGCCGAACCCCTCCTGTTTTCATCCCACCCGAAAGTGAGGCCCGAGCCATGATGGCCACATCCCCGCTGCGCGAGCAACTGAAGACCACTGCTGCCCAGTGCGGCTCTTCCCTGGGCGCCCTTACCGTCCTTGCCCCCCAGAACGATCCCTTCCGAGTCGACACCCCCGCCCGCCATCGTGACGGCCGCTGGCTGGCCGAGACCGCCCGCGAGTTGGGTCTGGGGGAACGCACCATCCATCTGCGCGGCCTGCACTACATGCTGATCGGCCGCCCCAAGCCGGACGGCACCCCCTATGCCAACACCGACGCCGACTGGACCTGGCTGCAGGCCGATGCGGGCAAAGCCGCCCGCTGGCTGGGGTACCTACCCTTCGAGCAGATCGTCGACCAGCGCAACTCGGCCCCGGTGGTGGAGATCTGGGAGCCGAACGAGCCCACCGCCTATCTCAGCCCCGGGCTCGATATCGAGGTGCCTGCGCCCGAGGACATCGTCCCCACCATCACCGTTAAAGGGTTCGAGGGTGTGCAGCCCTATAAGCTGGTCATGTTCGGCGAGAAGGCCTCGCTGGCCGAGGTGCTTCTACCCCTGGCCCGCGAACACCACGCCGATCTTTACCTGCCCACGGGCGAGATCTCAGATACCCTGCTTCACCAGATGGCCCGCATCGGGGCAAATGACGGGCGCCCCCTGGTGGTCCTGTGCTTCTCCGACTGTGACCCGGCCGGCTGGCAGATGCCCATCAGCATCGCTCGCAAGCTGCAGGCGCTCTCCACGGTGGCCTTCCCGGGGCTTGACTTCCAGGTCCATCGCGCCTGTCTGGTACCTGAGCAGGTACGCACGCATGGACTACCCTCCACCCCGCTCAAGGCCACCGAACTCAGGGGTGAACGCTGGTGCGAGGCTATGGGTGTGGAGCAGACCGAGATAGACGCGCTGGCCTCCCTGCGGCCCGATCTCCTGCGCACGATCGCCCAGGAAGCCCTGGCCCCCTTCTTCGACTCCACCTTGGAGGCGCGCGTGAGACGGGCCCGAGACGCCTGGCTGGATGAGGCGCAAGAGGTGGTCAAAGGCATCCTGGGTGAGGAAGAGCTGGAGGTGTTTCGCGAGCAGGCGGCCCAGAAGCTCTCCCACATGCAGGACGAGATCGAGCGTCTGAAGGCCGGCGTCAGTGTGAGCGTCACCTACGACGATCTGCCCGCTTTCGAGATCCCTGAGGCGGAACTCCTTTCGGGCACAGACCGAACGCCACTCATAGATTCCCGTTGGCCGTTTATCGAGCAGTGCCTCGCCCTCAAAGAGGCCAAGAGCTATGCGGCCCAGGCGACGTCGTGAACTCGTCGGTCGAAAACATCGGCCGGGCGGTCCAGACAACATCGGTAGCGATGATCACCGGTCACGCCGTTCATCTCGGTGATGCGGATAAGAAATGTTCCCGCCATGCCGGTCGCCCTTGTTGTGTAAAGGTGCGCCGGTCCATCGCCGCTCAGGAAGTCGCCACCGGCAGGCACACCATCATGCCCGTCCCCCCTCTTTCCAAGGAGGTCTCATGAGCCCGACCAAAGCAACAGCCCTTGCCATCCACAACGTCTCCATTGACGATGTGGTCCCCGACCCGACCAACCCCCGGCATATCACCGAAGCCGAACTGGAGGCCCTCACCCGCAGCATCCGGGAGTTCGGACTCATCGACCCCATCATCGCAAGGAAAGCGGACAAGACCGTCATCGGCGGACATCAACGTCTTCTGGCCGCCCGGCGGTTGGGCCTCAAGACTGTCC
>JAFGIH010000730.1 GCA_016929985.1 Thermoleophilia bacterium
CTCAGCGAGTTCATCTGGCGGGCGCAGACCGACGTGACGCTGGAGCAGATCTTCACCGCCAAGCCTTATCCCATAAAGGGCATGTGGGTGCAGGCCTGCAACCTGGTGGGCGGCATCGGATATGACCCGAAGCGCTGGGTGAAAGCCCTCAAGAAGCTCGACTTCGTGTGCGTGGTCGACACTTTCATGACCCCGACCGCCGAGCTGGCCGACATAGTGCTGCCGGCGGCCACCTTCCTGGAGAAGGACGGCATCCGCAGCTGGTGGACGCCGCTGGAGAGCATCGTGAAGGCCATGGAAGTGGAGGGCTGCAGACCCGACAACGAGATCAACTTCGAGCTGGCCCGGCGCTTCAACCCCGACATCAAGTGGAACAACCTGCACGAACTGCTGGACGAGATCGTGAGCCCCTCGGGTATGACCTTCGACGAACTGGCCAAGAAGGGCTGGGAGCTCCCACCCGACGGCGACCCGAGCGCGCCGTATCACCGCCACGAGCGCGGTCTGCTGCGACCCGACGGCAAGCCCGGCTTCAAGACGCCCTCCGGCAAGATGGAACTGTACTCGTCGCTCCGCGAGCGCTGGGGCTTCGAGCCCTTGCCCCATCACGAGGAGCCACCGTTCAGCCCGGTGTCGAGCCCGGAACTGTATGAGCAGTATCCGCTCATCCTCACTACGGGGCGGCGGTCGCCTGTGTACTTCAACTCCGAGCACCGCAACATCCCCTGGCTGCGCGAGGCCGATCCCGACCCGGTGGTGGAACTGCATCCCGAGACCGGGGCAGCTCTCGGTATCGGCAACGGCGAATGGGTGTGGATCGAGAACATGTTCGGCAAGGCCCGGCTCAAGGCCAAGCTGACTCCCATCGTGCCCCGCTGGCTGGCTTCGGCCACTCATGGCTGGTGGTATCCGGAGCAGGAGGGCGCCGAACCGTCGCTACGCGGCGTCTGGGATTCGAGCACCAACCAGTTGCTGCCCATGGGCTACCAGGGCAAAGACGGTCTGGGAACGCATGCCAAGTGCACGCTCTGCAAGGTCTATCGGGCTCACAACGCGCCCCCCGGCGCCTACGCGCTGCCTGAGGGCGGCGTGATCGGGGGTACGATCCGGGCCGGCTCCACGGGCCACGGCCCTGCGCCCGGCCATGCCCCGGCGACAACCCGCGGAGTATCGCCGCGCACGGAAAAGGAGGCCTGACATGGCCGCCAAGCGCAAAGCCAAGGCCCCCGAGAACGGCCTCCTCATCGACTATGAGTACTGCACCGGCTGCTACGCCTGCCAGGTGGCCTGCCAGCAGGAGCACCACTGGCCGGCCGGCATGGGCGGCATCCGGGTGCAGGAGATCGTGGAGAATCTGCCCAACGACGAGTCTTACCTGGCCTACATACCTTTCCCAACGGAGCTCTGTGTGCTCTGTGCGGCGCGTACCCGCAAGGGGCTGCAGCCGGCCTGCGTGCAACATTGCATGGCGGCCTGCATGAAATACGGACGCATAGAAGACCTGGCCAAGGAGATCACCAAGCCACGCATGGTGCTCTGGGCGCCGCGGGGGTAGCAGACGCTACCTCGATCGCAGCCCGCACGATGCGACAGCGCGGTATTCCACAACGAGCCTCACTCAATTTGCATTCGGAACGCATCGTCTTTAGGATGCCGGCTGAAGGCTGTCTGGAATCCGGCATGATGGGGGTGGCGTGATGGGAATGAAAGGCGACCAAGACTCTTGCAGGCGCTCGGGGGACCCGGTGTGGTAAAGGTATCGGACGGGTCCGGCGCGATGGGTGCCGGCCGGCGCATCGGTCATGCTGCTTGCCGTTGTCTTGATTGTGGGCGGACTTCTCTCACCCGGCGTGGCTTCAGCTGAGGTATCTGATTGGGTCTTCACCGATCTCCGTGTCCCCACCGAAACTGCGTGTCATCCCCGGATAGACCATGAGGGCGATGTGACAAGAGTGGTGTGGGACTATGAGGATGCGACCACAGGAGAGTCGCACATCTATCTTTATGACTCGAGTCAGGCTCTTGGCTCCACCATCGTGTGCCTCGATCAGCACCTGAAGACAGGCACCACGTCGAACCTCTTTGCGGACTACAACGATGGCCTGTGCGTATGGATGGCCAAGACGCCCGGGATGATCCACTACGACATCTACGCTTGTGACATCGACGGCCGTTACTTCGGCGATGGCGCGACCTGGGTGAGGGTCACAAACAACACCGTGGAAGACGGAGGGCCCATCACCGAAAACGGCAAGGTGGTGTGGGAGCAGTGCGACGGCAACGACGACGAGATCTGGTTGTGGTACCGGCTCGACCCGCGAGATGGTTTTGGCGTGGAGCAGGCCATACAGTTGACGAACAACTTGGTCGACGACTGTTACCCTGATCTCTATACGGCAAACCCGGGTTCCGCGACTGCCGCGACCAGCGTGGTCTACACGCACTTCGGAGTGGTCAATAACGGCGACATCTATGAATGGTGCGCGCCCTCTGACTATCCTGCCTCGGCCGGAGATGGGTCGCTGAGAACCATCAGTGCGAGCGACCAGGACGAGGTTCTTCCCTCCATCAGTGCCGAGGGTGTCTGCTGGGCCGTTCTCGACGGCAACGACTGGGAGATCGGCTGGCTTCCGACGGTAGAAGGCGAGCAGGTGCCCGGCCAGATAACCCACAACGACCATGATGATGATTACCCGGTCATCGACGATGGTCTGATCGTGTGGGTGAGCTCTGCGGGTGACCAGCCGGACGATCTCTTGCAGACCTACTGCTACGACGTCGTCTCCGGCCGGACTGCGTTGGTAAGCGACCCTGCTCATCTGGCGCTGGGCCCGCCGGCCGTTGGTGGAGGGTATGTGGCCTACGAGTATCCCCTCGAAGTGGGTGTGACCAGTGATATCTGTGTGGGTGTAGCCATGCCGACATCGGATGTCCCGCCCTTCAGCGATGTGGTGGGTCACCCATACGGTGATTTCATCCTCGTGATGGCCAACGAAGGCATCGTGAACGGGTATCCCGACGGTACCTTCAAACCAGACAACCCCGTGCTGCGCAAGCACTTCGCCAAGATGATAGTAGGGGCGCTCTGGGAGGTCGTCACCGAGGACGACTGGCAGGACTCGAACCCGCCGTTCCTGGACTGCGGACCGGATGACCCGACCGATCTGTATCCGCACGACTTCATCGCCGTGGCCAAGGCGAGGGGTTACACAATGGGCAAGACCGCCTCCACCTTCGCCCCCGACATGAACATCACGCGGGCTCAGATGATCACCATGGTGGTGAGAGCCGTGCAGAACGACCCCAGCCTGCCCTTGGTGTCTGTGGGCTCAGACTATGCGGGGACCTTCCGCTTCTACACCGACCCAACGCATGCCGGCAATGTCAAGCTGGCCGAGTACAACGGTCTTCTGGACGGGCTGGTCAATATCGGCGATCCAGTGACCTGGCTCAAGGGTAATGCCACCAGAGGCGAGGTCGCGCTGGTGCTCACGAGACTGCAGCAGATGTTTCCCGGTAGTCTCGGTGGCCCGGTGCCTCTGTAGCAAACGGTGCGAGGGCGGGGCCGTTCGTCTCGCCACACTAACAGCTTCGATTGTCTTGACAAGTCGACTGTCACTCCATAAGATATAACAAGATATATCGAGATACATCGTATGGAGGACATCATGCGACCGACAAGACCAGACTCACACCACCATATGCATCGCCCGCCGGAGACCATGGGCGCACCCAGCCACAGACCGCCGGGACGTCTCTTCGGCAGAGGAGGCATCAAGTTCGCCATCCTGGCGCACTTGAAAGAAAGGCCCAGCCACGGCTACGACATAATCCGTCAGATGGAGGAACTTTCGGGAGGCTTCTACAGCCCGAGCCCCGGCACCATCTACCCGAACCTGCA
>JAFGIH010000731.1 GCA_016929985.1 Thermoleophilia bacterium
AGGCTTCGGTGAGCCGCCCGACAACGACAAGTGCGGGCGCGCCTGGAGGCCCTGACTGCGGACACTGAGCTCCCTATCAGGCTATAGCCTCAAAGGGCGTCTACGTAGTCCGCGGCGTCGCACACTACCCCCAGCATGGGGAGCGTGTTCTTCACGCAGTATTCATGCGCTTCGGGGCTCGAGCCGTGGCAGCAGTCGGCCAGGGTCCAGACGGCATAGCCCCGGTTGAAGGCGTCGCGGGCGGTGCTCTCGACGACCCAGTTGGTGGCCAGGCCGGCGAGTACCACGGTAGTGATGCCGCGGTTGCGGAGGATGAGGTCGAGTTCGGTGTAGATGAACGCGCTCGTGGAGAAGTTCGCGATCTCGATCTCGTCTTCCCGAGGCTCGAGCTCATCGATCACCCGGACTCCCCAGGTGCCTCTGATGAACGCGTTCGATTGTACGAGTCCGGCGGTGAGGGGCGCAGGTGTCCTGGGCACCTCGGGGTAGCCTTTCCTGTGGCTCGCGTTAACATAGGCCACCAGGACGCCTTTCGCCCTGCTTGCCTGGAGGGCGTTCTGCAGACGCTGGACCGTACCCGACGCGGCGATGATCCCCGGGAGCGGGGTTGACACGAGGCCGCCCGGCTTCACGAGCTCGTTCTGCCAATGCAGGATGAGCAGTGCGGTCGTCTTGGGGTCGATGCTGTTCGGCAACTGGGTGCTCCTCTCGATGGCTTGGATCAATGCTACTACGACGACGCCACAAGGTGGTTTCGCGTTGCGTCCCCATGGCCGATGGATCAGCCGCGAGTACGCGCGCACGTTCGGAGCCCCCTGAGCCGAGATATGGTATGAACGCTGTGGTAACCGAGGAGTCCTGATGCAGCGAGTGTTCAGACATGCCTTTTGACATATCCCAGGTGGAGACATATCAGTGGGTGCTCGCCGTCGTCAGCGCCATGGTGATCGGCATGTCCAAGGCTGGGCTGAGCGGACTCACGCTGATGTTCATCCCGCTCATGGCGATCTCCTTCGGGGGGAAAGCCTCAACGGGCATCCTTCTCCCCATGCTGTGCGTGGGCGACGTCTTCGCCGTGGCGTGGTACCGCAGACACGCGGAATGGCAGTATCTGCTCAAGCTCCTGCCCAGCGCGGTGGTCGGCATCGGCGCGGGCGTGGCGGTGGGCGGCAGCCTGTCCGACGACTCGTTTCGGTTCTTGCTGGGCGGCATCATCCTGGTGCTACTGGGGATGATGATCTGGCAGGACGTCTACAAGAAGGAGACCCATTACCCGCAGGCCTGGTGGTTCGCGGTTCTGGCGGGGTTGGCGGCGGGCTTCACCACTATGGTCGGCAACGCCGCGGGAGCGATAACTTCGATCTACCTCCTCTCGATGCGCCTGCCCAAGAACGCCTTCATCGGGACGGCGGCTTGGTTCTTCCTCATCGTCAACCTGCTGAAGGTCCCTCTCCAGGTGATCTTCTGGAAGAACATCAGCGCGGCTACGCTGACCTTTGACGCTATCATGATCCCGGCGATAGCGGTCGGAGCCGCCATCGGCGTCGTCGCGGCCGGCAAGATCCCTGAGAGGGCGTATCGCGTCTTCGTCATGGTCATGACCGGGGTGGCGGGTGTGTTGCTGTTCGTGCTGTCTTAGGGAGGAGAAAGACACGTGGGACGCCGCGTAGGGACCGTGGTGAGAGGGATCCGCATCCCGATCGTACGCACGGGTGACGCTATAGACGAGATGGTGGTGCAGGGCGTCATGGAGGCCGCTCAGGAGGAGGGCTTCTCCATTCGCGACCGGGATGTGGTGGGGATCACCGAGTCGGTCGTGGCGCGTGCGCAGGGCAACTATGCGACGGTCGACGCCATCGGTGCCGACGTCAGGGTGAGATTCAGCGGCGGTCCTCTGGGCGTCGTGTTCCCCATACTGAGCCGGAACCGCTATGCGATGCTGCTGAAAGGCATCGCCCGCGGCGCGAAGGACCTCGTGCTGCAGCTCAGCTACCCATCCGACGAAGTCGGCAACCAGCTCTTCGACCCCGACCTTCTGGATCGGCACGGCATCGATCCGTGGGCCGACCTGTTGTCGGAGGACCAGTTCAGGCATTACTTCGGCAAGCCTGTGCACCCGTTCACGGGGGTCGACTACGTCGCCTACTATCGGGCGCTGGTAGAGGCGGAAGGGGCTTCTTGCACCATCCTCTTCTCCAACCGGCCCGAGATCATCCTGGAGCACACCACGAGTGTCCTTGCCTGTGACATCCACACGCGGGCGAAGACCAAGCAGCGGTTGCTTGCCGCCGGCGCGGAGACCGTTCTCGGCTTGGATGACATCCTGACGTCATCGGTGAACGGTAGTGGCTATCACCCGGAATACGGCCTGTTGGGATCGAACAAGGCCACCGAGGAGACCGTGAAGCTCTTTCCCCGCGACTGTCAGCAGGTGGTCGACCGGGTGCAACATCTCTTCAAAGAGAAGACCGGGAAAGTGGTCGAGGCGATGATCTATGGTGACGGCGCCTTCAAAGACCCGGTGGGGAAGATCTGGGAGCTGGCGGATCCGGTGGTGTGCCCCGGATACACCTGCGGCTTGGCCGGCACTCCCAATGAGGTGAAGATCAAGTACCTGGCGGACAATCATTTTGCCGCCCTTGCGGGGCAAGAGCTTCACGAGGCCATCACGGGGCACATCCGGAGCAAGAATGCGGATCTCACCGGCGTCATGGAAGCCCAGGGCACCACTCCCCGGTGGCTGACGGACCTCATCGGTTCGCTGTGCGACCTCACTTCAGGGAGCGGCGATAAAGGCACCCCGGTGGTGTACATCCAAGGATACTTCGACAGCTTGGCGGTGGAGGTATAGATGAAGAACACTGAACAATACGATTGCCTACTCGACCTGGTGACGAGGAGGCGCACCATCCGCCAATTCAAGCC
>JAFGIH010000732.1 GCA_016929985.1 Thermoleophilia bacterium
CAGCCTGTCACCGCGCCCTGGCCGATGCCCAGGCCGCAGGGCATGTCTTCATCACCCTTGTCGGTCGCCTGCAAGAACGAGGGATCACACGGCTGAGCGAGCTGAGAGCTTATACCAACCCGTCTTCGCGGTCGGTCGTTGAAAAACTCGGACTTACTCGCGACCTGCCCAAGGCCCCCGGGACGTATCGCTTCCTCGACAAAGACGGTCAGATTCTCTATGTAGGCAAGGCGGACCGTCTACGCGAGCGTGTCCGGTCACACTTCGTCGACAATGCCGACAATGGTCGCCGCGTTCGCCAGGCCTTGCGGTTGGTCGAGCGTATCGATTGGGATGAGACAGGCACTCCGCTCGAGGCCGTGGTGCGCGAGCAGGAACTCATACTCGAGCATCGTCCGCTGTGCAACATGCATGGCACGCGACCCGAGACCTACTGCTATGTGAAGGTCTCCTCGGGGGGTCCGGGTCTCAATCTTTCTACTACCAGCCGGGCGCCGAGATGGCTCGCGAGCGAAGCTCAGCCGAGTCCGCAGTCCCGCCGACCCATCGTCATGGGGCCATTCCGAGGTCGGACCAGGCTGAACGCGGCCTTGGACCTGCTGCAGCACTGTTACCCCATACGCCGCTGCCCCCGGCGTCCCGACGAACGCCCGTGCGTGCGGGCCGACCACGGCCGGTGCCTAGCGCCCTGTAGCGGAGACGCGCAAACGAGGGCAAAGCACGACGACCTCGTGATGGAGATACTCGGCTGGCTCTCCGGCCGTGCCGACGTCAACCTGCCCGAGCCCTTGGAACGCGCTGACGCGGTCATCCGGACGCTGGCGCGGCAGCGCCGCTTCGAGGACGCGCAGAACCTCCGTGAAGCCCGCGACCACCTTCTTCACGTCCGATACTCGTACGATGCTTTGGTCGAGGCACGGCAGCTCTGTTTCGCCGCACTCTGGGCGGTGATGGCGAACGGTGACGGGCCGGCAGTACGCCTCAACCTGGTGTGGAATGGAAAGCTGCAGGAGCCCGTATCGCTCCAGCCCAGCGCGTTGGAGGAGGGCATCGAGGCGGCGCTGTGCTCCCTCTGGCACACTGTGCCCGCGAGGACCGCCGAGACAAGTCCGGCATTGGTCGCGGTACCGCAGACGGAGCTTGATTCCTTGCTGGCGGTCCGCCGCTGGTTCTACGAGGCCGGCCATACCTCTTTGGTGACGCTCCCGGGACCGGATGCCGACCCAGCCCGCAAAGATGCCGTGCGGAATCGCCTCATAGATGAGGCCCGAAGACTCGTATCGACTGCGCCATCCCCTGCGGGAGAGGCGCAATCACCTGTCTAAACCGCTGCCACCTGCGCCTTTGGGAGCTGGGCACCCTTGGCCTTCATCACCGCCGTGAGGAGACTTCGGTCGATCTTCCCCTTGTAGATGGGGATGCCTTCCCTGAGGCAGAACTGGATGACAGCTCGAGTCTCGGTCCCCAGTTCCTCCGCCAGTTCCTCGGGGGTGAAGTGGTTGGCCATGAGATCTCCTTTCCAGGCTCTTGGATCGCCGGGACTACCGCAAACAAAAAAGCCCAGCAGTACAAGCTGCCAGGCCCATCGAAGCCACTTGGAACACCGACACGGGTATGCCTTCGTCACCACTCCCACGCCGCTGTCGAGTCTGCTTCCTCATCGCCTCTATTGTATCGCCGCCGGCCGTCCAGGGCAACCTTCGGAGGCGGAGAGAGACCCTCGGTGCTAGTCCGCCACGCCGGATCAAGGCTCTTCCAGATCCTCCCGCAGAAGTAGGAAGTCCACTTCTTCGCCGGCGCGCACGCCTCGCGGCCCACCAGGAACGAAAGCAAGGCCGTTGGCGCCGACCATCGAGCGTAGGATCCCTGATCCCTGGGCTCCGGTCGAGCTGATGTGCCAGGTAGCGCCTTCCCGCCAAGCGCGGACTCGTATGACATACACGCGTCCATCAGAGTTGACCACGTCTTCTACGATCACCGCCCGATGCAGCGGACGGGTAGTCTTGCGGTAACCCATCATCCGGAGCAGGGCCGGCCTGACGAACAGCTCGAACGACACCATCGCTGAGACCGGGTTCCCCGGGAGCCCGAATACCAGCGAGCCTCCCTTCACCCCGAACGACAGGGGCTTGCCGGGCTTCATAGCGACCCCCCAGAGCCGTCGCTCGACTCCGAGTTCGTCCTGTACGTTCTTGACGAAGTCGAACTGCCCCACCGACACGCCCCCCGAAGTAAGAAGCACGTCGTACTGCAACCCCTCGCCCATGAGCTTCTTGGTGGCCTCGTAGTCGTCGGACACGATGCCCAGGGTGACCGGCTGGATGCCGAGTTGCTGGCATTGCGCGCGCAGCGAATAGCTGTTCGAGTTGCGGATCTTGCCGGCAGTCAGTTCTTGGCTGACTTCCACAAGCTCGCTGCCGGTAGCGATGATCGCCACGCGGGGGCGCCGTTGAACCTGCACCGTGGGATGGCCCAGGCTGGCCAAGAGCCCGATCTCGGCCGGACCGAGCACGAATCCCGGACCGAACACGCGTTCGCCGGCCTTGACGTCCTCGCCGGCCATCCGGACGTTCTTGCGCCGTTTCACCGGATCGTATACGAGCACATGGCCGTCTTGCTCGTCCACCACCTCGGCTTCGATGACCGCGTCCGCGCCCTCGGGCATGAGGGCTCCCGTCATGATCTTGGCAGCTTCGTCCGGCCCTACCGGGCGTGACGCGACGTGGCCCGCGGGGATCGTCTCGGTGATGGTCAGTCTTGCGGGGGTGTCGGCCGTTGCATCCACAAGGTCTGTGGCACGTACGGCGAAGCCGTCCATGCCCGAATTGTCGAAGGGAGGTAGGTTGTGTGATGCGACTATCTCCTCGGCAAGCACCAGGCCGAGAACCTCAGGCAGAGGATGCGACTCGACCTCCAGCGGGTGCGCTTCGGCAAGCACACGGGTCCTTGCTTCTTCGATGCTGATCAACTTTGGCGCCACCAGACGACCCCTTTTCCCGACGGGAGCGACTAAAGAAATTGCACTCTGCGTGTAAACCATTTGAGGTCTTCCGCCGATAGGAAGCATAGCATGAGCGATAACGCCCAGAAACCAGAGCAAGAGATCACCATGGGTACCACTTCGCAAGACAACCGTTGCTCGTATGACCCTTCCCAACGCAGCACAGCATCCGGACAGGACACAGCCGGTCGTCTGCAAGCCATCCACGAACTCATCCGGTCGGGCGACTACCACGTTCCGGCCTCAGCTATCGCCGACCGTATGGTCGAGCGGATGATCGCCGGCAGGCGGAGGCGCTACTGGTAGTCCACCTTCGCGTTCCTGGGGGCTGGGCAGGCTGCTAGAATCACTCCGGCCCCCAGCGGACAGGAGTCCTGCATGCCCCTGACAATTCGCCGGCGCCTCGTCGACCGTGTCCGGCAGTGGCGGAAGATCGCTTACGCGATCTGCGTCGGCCTCGTCGTGCTGGCAGGCGCCGTGGTCTTCCTCTCGGTGTCGTCTCCCGGCTCCAGTGTGGAGGTGGTCTCGGACACCACCTTCTTCGATTCCAACCGCGCCATGCGCTGGGCTGAAGCCTTGGATCTCTTGTATTCGGAGCGGACCCTGGGATCCAAAGACGCGGAGGGCGCCATCAACTGGTTCGAGGAGAAGCTCCCCACGCCTGACATGGCCGAGGTGGACGAGTTCGAAGTCCGGATGGGCGACCAAGCGGTCGACTTGGCCAACATCACCGTGGGGCTTCCGGCGCCGAACGAAGAGGCCATCCTGATAGTCGCCCCAAGGGACGTCCCTGCTGTCATGAAGCTCGAGCCTCTTGCCTACGCATCGGCCACCGCGACCCTCCTCGAGCTGATCCAGGTCTTCAACGCCCGCCCTCACCAGAAGACCCTCGTGTTCCTATCGGTGGAGGACGAGAGCACGGGGGCTGTCAGCATCGAGAGGTTCCTCGATACGAACCCGCTGGCGGACAACGTGTCCACCATCCTGTCGTTCCACGAACTGGGACGAGAACGGACCAAGTCGCTCAAAGCAGCGGTGACGGCCCCCCAGAACACCACTCCGGGGTGGTACGTGCAGCTCATCGGCCAGGTGTTGGGGAAGGTGGGCCTAGAACTCGATGTGCCGGGGCTTCTCAGCCAAGGTGCCGATCACGCCTTGTCGCTCTCGCGGGGCGACCAGGTGGCCGGCCTGAGCCGGGGCATCGCCTCGATCCGCCTCTATGACGACAACACCGGGAATCCGTCGGTGCCCGGCATGGAGAAGCACGGCGCCGCCATCGAGCGGCTGATCCTCTCGCTCGACACCGGCGCCGAAGCGCCACCCGACCCGGGCACCGCCCTACTCCTCAGGTCGGGTCGGTACCTGACCAACCAAGCCATCACGCTCTTGGGGGTGCTCATGCTCCTGCCGACGCTCGCCGCCCTCTTCATCTGGCTCATCTCGTCACGCGTGAGCTCGAGGGCAGCCCTTCGGCATATGCGGAATCTGGCTTCGTTTGCCATACCCGTCGCATTCGTGTTCTTGATCGCATACGTGTTGGCCCGCGCCGACCTCATCCCCCTCTATCGTTTCCAGGTTCCCACCACCGTGGGGCCGGGTACGCAGCCGCGGCTGGCCCCGACGCTCATTCTCATCCTGGTCGGCGGAGCTGTCTTCGTGCTTTCGCGGCGCTTCCTCGGCTACCTGCGCCCCCGCGAATCCAAAGCGGTCACCGAGATGGCCAGGCTCTGCGCAGGCTTCTTCAGCCTCTTCGTCGGGCTCGTGCTCATGCTCGCCAGATCGCCCTTCCTCATGTTGCCGTGCTTGACAGCCGCATGGGCGTGGCCCCTTGCCACCTGCTTCGCCGAACCCGTGTATACCGGCGCCTTCTGGCGGCACCGTCTGACCAGCAATGCACCCGTGCTCCTGATCGGCCTGATCGCTCCGGTGGCTCTCTACATCTACATGGCCATCGCCCACGAGATCGGCATCTTGAGGGTCTGGTGGTTCCTGATCGTGCAGACCGTCTCCGGCGTCTACGGAGCCTTAGGACCGTTGGCGGTCACGTTCCTGCTTGCAGCGTTCGCCGTCTTGGCGGGGGTGAAGAGAATGAGGGTCGTGCCCATAGAGACCCTGGAGGTCACCGACGAACTGAGCCTGCTCGAGCTTCCCACGCCGCGTTCGCGTCGCAAGCCGCGCGACAACACCCGGCCGCCGCTATCTCCCTGGGGCTAGAACGCTGTAGAAGCGTTTCTTAGAAGAACTTCTTCCTCCAGAACACCACTGCGAAGATGACGGCGACCACGAATGCGATCACGATGGTGATGGTGAAACCGTGAGCGTAGTTCTGGAACGGGACCTTGACGTTCATTCCCCACAAAGTACCCACGATGGTCGGGATAGCGAGAACGATGGTCAGCGAGGTCAGCAGTTTCATCACCCGGTTCAGGTTGTTGGAGATGACCGACGTGAACGCATCCATCATCCCGGTGAGGATGTCGGTGTAGATCTTGGCCATCTCCGACGCCTGCTTGTTCTCGACGATGACGTCTTCGAGAAGATCCTGATCCTCCTCGTACATCTTGATGGTCTTGGCTCGCAGCAGCTTCTGCAGGACCGATTCATTCGAGCGAAGCGACGTGGTGAAATACACCAAGGACTTCTGCAGGCTCAGTAGGTCGAAGATCTCGGCGTTCTTCATCGACGCGCGCAGCTCTTTCTCCACCTTGTCGGTCTCGCGATCGATACGGCCCAGGTACCTCAGGTAGAAGGCCGACACCCGCTGGAGTATCTGCAACATGAAGCGGGTCTTCCAGAAGGTCGCGAAGCCCCGGACGACTCCACGTTCGAACTCACCCAGGATGGGGTTGGTCCTTAGACACGTGGTGATGAAGTAGTCGTGATGGATGAGCATCCCCAGAGGGATGGTCTCATATCCTAGCTGGTCTTCCTCCCGAACGAGCACGGGGATGTCCACAATGACGTGAGTCAAACCATCTTCCACGTCTATGCGCGATTTCTCCTCTTCGTCCAGCGGACCTCTCAGCAGGTCGAGCGGGATCTGCAACTCCTGGCTGACTCGTTCGAGCTCCTCCTCGGTGGGGCTGACCAGATCGATCCAGGAGTCTGGTTCGAACTCCTCCAATCGCGTGAGACCTGTAGGGGTCGTTTTGAAGATGGCAAGCATGACTCACCCCCTTTGCTGGACAGGCGGACGCACCGCGTTGCATACCGTTTCGATCCTCCGTGCGTAGGGCTTCGACCATTCGGGCCAGGAGGCCCCGAGACTCGTGCATTCTCTCATGAACGGCCTGCTCGCGCTATCATTCACATTATGGACACCGTCGCCGATTCTGTCGCACGAGACCTCCGCCCGCTGATACGCGGCGATGTCGAGTTCGACCTCATCAGCCGCCGTCTGTACGCCACCGATGCTGGGCTCAGCCAGGTAGAGCCTCTCGGGGTCGTCTCACCCCGAGACGCCGAAGACGTGATGCGGCTGGTCAGCTACGCTGCCGACCGGGGACTTTCGCTGGTGCCGCGCGGCATGGGCTCTGGTCTGAACGGGGCCGCGGTGGGCCCGGGCATCCAGGTCGACTTCACCCGCTATATGAACACCATCTTGGAGGTCGCTCCCGACGCGTCGTGGGTACGGGTGCAGCCGGGCGTGGTGATGTCTTCGCTCAACCATCACCTACTACCGCACGGCGTCTTCTTCGCCCCCGACCCGTCCAGCGAGAACCACTGCTGCCTGGGCGGCATGATCGGCACCAACGCCTCCGGGGCCCGCTCGGTGGCCTACGGGGCCACCAAAGACCATGTGCGCGCGCTGGACCTCGTCATGGCCGATGGCAGCGCATACCACGCTCAGGGCCTAGAGCTCGACGGGCCGGAGCTGTCCGCCTTCCTCGCCGGCGACACCCTTGCCGCGCGGGCCTTCGCGGCGGTGTTGCCCGAGCTCCGCGACAAGGAGGAGTACATCCGCACGAACATGCCCCGGGTGGTCAAGAACTCGTGCGGCTACCGCATAGAGGCGGTGCTCGACCAGGGTGACCCCAGAGCAGTGCGTCGCGTCGCCAAGGCCGCTGACAAAACGTCCCGGCTCGCCCACCTGCAGCGACTCTTCGTCGGGTCGGAAGGCACCCTGGGGCTGGTGACCGAGGCGACGCTCAACCTGGTGCCGCTGCCGAAGCAGCGCGGCATCGCCATGGCCTACTTTCCCTCGGTCTTCGCCGTGGGGGAGGCCGTTCCCGGCATTCTCGCCCTCGATCCCAGCGCGTGCGAGATCATGGACTCCCGCTTTCTGGCCATGGTGCGCAAGTACGACTCCCGCATGGATGCCATGCTGCCCAAGCAGAGCGACACGGCGTTGCTCATCGAGTTCGAGGGGGACGACGAAGCCGAGATCGATGAGAGGTTCGCGGTTCTTCGGAACTACTTGGGCTCCACAGCCGCCCTCAGCCTGGTCAGGGCGAAGACGGCCGCCGAGACCGAGCATCTCTGGAGGATACGTAGGTCAGCGGTGGCCTGGATCCAGCGCAACCCCGGCCCGCGCCAGCCGCTCCCCTTCATCGAAGACATCGCCGTGCATCCCACGGAAGTGGCGGCGTCCATCGCCTTCTTGCAGAAGGTCTTCGACCGCGAAGGAGTGGAGGCCATCATGGTGGGCCATGTGGGCGACGGCAACATCCACACCCGGCCCGTGCTCAGCCCCCGCGACCCTAAGGATGCGGCCATCGTGCGGCGCATCTACGACGAGGTGTCCGCCTACGTTCTCAGCATCCACGGCACCATGGCGGGAGAGCATGGCGACGGTCTCATCCACACTCCTCGTCTCCGTGAGATGTATGGGGACGAGATCTACGGGCTCTTCACCCGCATCAAGCAGGCCTTCGACCCCCAGAACACGCTCAACCCCGGCAAGAAGGTCGGACCACAAGGAGCGAGCGACACCCTCTTCAGGGATGTGCGCTACAGACCCGACTACCGCACCTTGCCCCAGAAGCCCATCCTGCACTTCCCGGAGCGGGGCTACGAAACCGACATTGAGATGTGTCACGGCTGCGCGGCTTGCAAGAGCGCGCTGGTCACCACCATGTGCCCTGTGTACAAGGCCACCCGCATCGAGCACGCCTCTCCGCGTGCCAAGGCCAACCTCCTGAGAGCGATCATCACGGGGGCACTCGATCCGGAGAGCACCTACGGCCTGGCGGCCGCCAAGACGGTGATGGACTACTGCATCGAGTGTGGCATGTGCGCCGTGGAGTGCCCGTCAAGCGTCAACATCCCCAAGTTGATGCTGGAGGCAAAGAGCAAGTACCGGGCGTCGCACCGTGGCAAGCCGGTGGAGTTGATCCTGGGCCGGGCTGAGACGGTTTCGCGTCTGGGCCGCGCGGTGGCGCCCCTAGCCAATAGGCTGGTGAACCAGCCTGTGCTGCGACGACTGGCTGAACCTTTGGTGGGCATCGACCGGCGCCGGCCGATGGCGCCCTTCGCCCGGAAGACCTTCCGCCAGATTGCGGCGGGACGGGGACTAGGCAGCACCCAACCAGCCGCGGAGGCGGTGCCGGCCCCGACCGTCGCCTACTTCTACGATCTCTTCGCCAACTACAACGACCCCGAGCTGGCTCATACGGTCGAACGGGTATTGGCCGCGCACGGCGTGAGGGTCGTCCTGCCCGAACAGCGGGCGAGCGGTATCCCCGAGATGCTCTATGGCTACGCCGATGCGGCCCGCGAAACCGCGGAGTTCAACGTCGCGGCCGCCCTGCCGTATGTGAAGGAGGGGGCGGTGCTCGTCAGCGCCGAGCCCACGGCCACCTTCGCTTTCAAGGTGCACTACCCCGACTACCTCAGCAGCCCCGACTGCTCGTTGGTGGCCAACGCCGCCCGCGACCTGGGGGAATTCCTGGTGAGGCGGCGCGCCGACCATCCGGAGAGCGTCCCGGCCGCGGGCCGTCTGCGGGCAGCCCGTTCGTCAACGTCCGCCGCGCAGGGCGGCCGCCCGCTGCGGATCGCCTACCATCAGCCCTGCCACCTGAAGGCCCAAGAGATCGGCAGCCCCGCGTTGGAGCTGCTACGTGAGATACCTGGGGTGGAGGTGATCGATCTCGCGGCCGGCTGCTGTGGCATGGCCGGCACCTTCGGCATGAAGGCCGGCACCTACGACTTCTCCATGCAGGTGGGCCAGCCCCTTTTCGACCGGGTGGCTGAGGTCGCACCCGATCTCTTGGCCAGCGAGTGCAGCACCTGCCGCATGCAGCTGGCTCAGGCCACGGGGATCGAGACGGTGCACCCCGTCAGCCTGCTCGCGGAGGCGTACGGGGTCTGAGACGCCGCGAGACGACGGCGGCGACGTGCGACCGGCCGCGCAACTCGACGCCCCGGCTCCGCCCGCGAGGCGCCCCGGCGCCGGCCTACTTGTCGCTGAACAGCACCCCGGCCTTCGCCCAGTTCTCCCGCGCGTAGTCTTCGATGATGATGTCCACCTGGTCGTCCGTGACACCGGTGAACTTCACGACGACGTTGGTCAGTTCCTTGACCAGACGGCGCTTCTGATCGACGCTCCGTCCCTCGAGCATCTTCACTATGACGAGAGGCATGCGATCCTCCTCCGAGTGGTGTAGCCGTCGCTGTACTGCTGGCGGCTAATCTACCCCACAGCCGGCGAGAAGTCCCAGTTGTGCCAGGATCGCTCGTTCCACTCTCTGAAGCTCAGAGGACGTGAGACTACCGGCTCGACCAGTGAGCCGAGTCTTAGCGACTGTGGTGAGCTGATCGGCCATGGTTTTGGCGGGCTTTCCAGCGAGTGTAACCAAGGCTTCGCTGGGATAGACCCGCTCCACGTTGCTCGTGAGAGGCACGACCTGAAGACGGTTGAGGTGGCGGTTGGAAGCGTCGTTGCTCACAATGAGGGCAGAACGCTCTTTGCGGATCTCTCCGTCTTGGGAGGGACCAAAGGCCACCCACCATATTTCACCCCGCTTCATCGCGGTTTCCCCAGGCGTCAGCCACGTCGCCCATTGTCCCCTCGACCCATTCGAGGGCTTCCCTCTCTCGAATCTCGTCCGCAGCCATCGCGGCGTAGGCCGCATCAACGTCTGCGCAGATGACGTGCGGGCGCGCCAAAGCCTCCAGAAACATGCTGATGTTCCGGGCCCCAATCACCTTGTGCAGGCCGTCGTAGACGTCTTCGGCCACGGTTATGGTGAGCTTCTTTCGCATGGCGCAGTCCTGTATACGTGTACTATACGTATATGTTACCACAAGCAGGCCTCCGTCGGGTGTTGCCACGCAGAGAAGACGATACGTGCGGGCAAGACCCGACTTCGTGCAACTTGGGGTGGAAGCTGGCGCCTGGGCACATCAAGGCGCTCCAGACGTAGCACAGCCGGCGCCCCGGAAGGGCGCCGGCTGTTGTTCGTCCGCTGGCCGCCTGTGAGTCCGCGGCGCGCAGCGCAGCTGCGCGCGTCTCACCGGAGAGCGGCCTCTACTTGGCCTTCCCGAACAGCTTCCTGCGGACCGCCGCCTTCTTGAGCCACTGGATGCCCTCGGTCGGACTCAGCTCCTTCGGGCACGCTTCCACGCAGTTCATGATGGTGTGGCACCGATAGACGCCGCGCTCGTTATTCCAGCGCGCGATCCGGTCTTTGCCACCCTCGTCGCGCGTGTCGACCTCGAAGCGATGGGCTTTCAGCAGAGCGGCCGGGCCGAGGTAGTTTTCCTCGCCCCAGGCCGACGGGCAACTCGAGTAGCAGCTGCCGCACAGGATGCAGTCCACCGGCATGTCGATCTTCTTCCGGTCCTTGGGCGACTGGATGATCTCCTTCTCGGGATCAGGCGAGTGACGGATGAGCCAAGGCATGACGTACTCGTACTTGGCGAAGAACTCGTCCATATCGACCACCATGTCTTTCACCAGCGGCAGATGCGGCATGGGCGCCACTGTGATCAGGTCGGTGTCGAGGTGCTTCACGTTCGTCTGGCAGGCCAGCCGATAGGCTCCGTTGATGTACATGGCGCAACTGCCGCATACCGACGCCCGGCAGCAGTACCTGAAGCAGAGGCTGGCGTCGAACTTCTCCTGGATGTGGAAGAGGCCCTCGAGCACGGTGAGGTTCTCGCCCTCGTAGTGGACGGTGTATTCCTCCCAGTGAGCCTCGGGGTTCTTCTTGTCGCGCGGGTCTTGGCGCTTGAGACGAAACTTGATGTCAGGCATCAGTACTTCCGCTCCTGTAGCTCGAAGGTGCCGAGAGTCACGGGCTTGAAGTCCAGACGCGGAGCGGGTGACTCAGGCTCGTAGTGCGCCAGCGTGTGCTTCAGCCAGTTCGCGTCGTCGCGAGTGTTGAAGTCGGTACGGAAGTGAGCCCCGCGCGACTCCTGGCGTTGGATCGCCCCCAGGGCGACACAGAGAGACAGGTCGAGCATCCCCTCGAACTCCATCGTGCGGATCATGTCGATGTTGAACACGCTGCCGGTGTAGCGCAGGCTGATGTTCTTCACCCGTTCCTTGATGTCGAACAGCTTGTCGATGCCGGCCTTCATGGTCGGTTCGTCACGGAACAAGAAGAAGTGGTCCTTCATCGCGGCGGTCATAGCCGTGCGGAGCGTATAGACGTTCTCAGTGCCGTTCTTAGCTGCCAACTCCTCCACCTTCTGCTCCATCATCTGAGCAGCGGAGAAGGCGGTACGAGCGTTCGGCCGCCTGTCGGTGAGGGTCTCCAGGTAGCGCACCACTTCCGCCCCCGCGCGGCGGCCGAACACGATGGTCTCGAGCAGGGAGTTGCCGCCCAGGCGGTTGGCTCCGTGCACCGAGACGCAGGCGCATTCACCCGCGGCGTAGAGTCCCGGCATGACCGTCGCGCCGTCGACGTTGGTGTCGATGCCGCCCATCCAGTAGTGCTGGACGGGAGTCACCGGGATGGGCTCTTCTATCGGATCCACGCCTTCGAAGTGGATCGCCAGGTCGCGGATGCCGGGAAGCCGTTCGAGGATCTTCTCGGCGCCAAGATGCCTGAGGTCGAGGTGCACGTAGTCTTTGCCGTCGATACCGCGGCCTTCGTTGATCTCGGTCTGGATGGACCGGGAGGTGATGTCCCGCGGCGCAAGCTCCATGGCCTTGGGCACATACCTCTCCATGAGCCGCTCGCCCAAGCCGTTGATGAGGTAGCCGCCCTCTCCCCGCGCGCCCTCGGTCATGAGGATCTGCGTGGTCAAGAGCCCCGTCGGATGGAACTGCACGAACTCCATGTCCTTGAGCGGCACGCCCACGTAGTAGGCCATGAACATG
>JAFGIH010000733.1 GCA_016929985.1 Thermoleophilia bacterium
CCCGGGCCGGCAGTGGAGAAGAAGTCCACCCGCGGTCCGCCGGGCCGAGCGACCAGCTCTACCCCCAACGCGGCGACGGTGGGATCGGCCAGGTTGAGCACGGCCACGTCTTCCGCCTGTTGATTGGCGAACAGGCTGGCCTTGCAGGCCAGGTAGCGTTCCATGGTGCCGTGCCGATCGAGGTGGTCGGGAGTGAGGTTCAGGAAGATGCCTGTCGCCGGACGGAACGTGTGGATGTCTTCGAGTTGGAAGCTCGACACCTCCACCACGAGCTCCTCGTCCGGCGCGATGTCGCCGGCCACGGAGGTCACGGCCACCCCGATGTTGCCGAGCACTCGGGACGCTCTGCCGGCGCTCGTGAACAGGTGACCAAGAAGAGCGGTCGTGGTGGTCTTGCCATTCGTGCCGGTGATGGCGTCGAAGGGGTTGGGAAAGAGCACGTAGGCCAGTTCCAGCTCGCTCCAGACCGGAACGCCCCGTTGGCGCGCCTGTTCGACCGGCGCCGCCTCTGCGGGGACACCCGGACTTTTGATGACGAGATCCGGCATCGGCCAGTCCGCCGCGAGAGTGTCCTCGGGCACGAACCGTACCCCGGCGCTCCTCATACTCTCGAGACCGGGTAGCGACTCCGGACCCCGCCGGTCGCTCAGCACCACTTCGCGTCCCAGCCCGGCCACGGCGACGGCCGCACTCGTCCCGGAGCGACTCGCCCCCAGAACAAGGACCCTCCGTACAGCATCGGGAAGTCCTGCCCTCCCGAGGGGTGCGGAAGACGACGGCGTGTCTCTCCGACCGGCCACACTATCCCTCAGAGACGAGTGTTGCTCAGGTAGTAGAGCGCGAAGCCCGCCGCCCCCACGATGGCCGAGACGATCCAGAAGCGGACGATGATCTTGGTCTCCGACCAGCCCTTGAGCTCGAAATGGTGGTGGATCGGCGCCATGAGAAAGACGCGGCGGTGGAAGATCTTGAAGCTCAGCACCTGGATGGTCACACTGAGAGCCTCGATCACGAACAGAAGCCCGATCAACAGGCTGAGCAACTCCATGTTGGTCGTGATGGCCATGCCCGCGAGAGCGGCGCCGATTGCCAGCGAGCCGGTGTCTCCCATGAAGACGGAGGCCGGGTGCGTGTTGTACCACAGGAAACCGACCGATGCTCCGGTCATGCACACGGCCAGGATGCCCAGATCGAGCTCGCCTTGGAGGAAGGCGATACCCGCATAGGCGAAGAGCGCGATGCCCCCGGTACCCGCGGCCAGCCCATCCAGGCCGTCGGTGAGGTTCACGGCGTGCGAGAAGCCCGCGATGAGCAGGAACGTGAAGGGGTAGTACAGCCACTTGATGTCAAGCCCCTCTCGTACGAAGGGCAGGCTGAGTCGCGTGTCGACCCCCCCGTACTCCAAGGCCAGCCATACGGCCACACCCACCAGAGGCACCTGCAACAGCAGCTTGACCTTGCCGCTCAGACCCAACGAGCGCTGCCGCCACTGACTGATGAGATCGTCGGCGAATCCGATCATCCCGCACCCCGCCGCCAGGATGACCACCACCAGACTGGGCACGGTCTTGGTCGCGAAGATGAAGTAGGGAATGAGCGCCGCCACCAGTATCAGCACGCCCCCCATCGTCGGGGTGCCCTGCTTCGTGCTGTGACTCTGCGGCCCGAGTTCTCGGATGTTCTGCCCGATGCCGCGGCGGCTCAGCCAACGGATATACCGCGGTCCGGCCACCATGCCGATGACCAGCGCCACGAGCGCCGCTGAGAGCAGTTTCAGCACTACCTCTTCTCCTTCGACTCGACTCCGGTCCCCGCTGCGGCGTCGGTGGCCGGACCCCACCGACCGGCCTCCGCCTCTTCGACGACCCGGCGCATCATGCACTCCAACCGCATGCTCCGGGATGCCTTGAAGAGCACCACATCGCCTCTCCGTAGACCGGCGATGATAGAAGATGTTTCATCGACCGACCCGACATGTCCTCTAGACCAACCGTCGCCGTGCTCACGCCTGCTCTCCCAGGCGGCGCCGAAACCGTCGACGATGCACCGCGCCAGCGTCCCCACACCCCACAGGGCCCGCACGCCGACCTCGGCCGCATATGCGCCGACCTCGCGGTGATATCGCTCCGACTCTGGGCCGAGTTCCAGCATGTCTCCCAAGACCGCCACCGCACGGCTCCCGCTCTCCGCGGCGATCCGCACCAGACTGTCGAGAGCCGCACGCATCGCGGCGGGGTTGGCGTTGTAGGTGTCGTCGATAACGCACAGGCCATCCAGCCTCAGAATGTCGCCCCGCCCCCCTGTGAACCGCACACTCGCGACCCCTTGGGCGCACTCCTTCACCGGCAGACCCGCCGCGTAGCAAGCCGCCGCGGCGGTCACCGCGTTGGCGACGGCATGATCAGGGAGGCGCGAAGTCTCAATCTCAGCTTCACCTCCGGGCCACTGGAGGCGCAGAACGTGATCCTCACCTCCGGCGCGGGCCTCCACCCACCCGGTCACCTCCGCATCCTTGCGCCGTTTGCTCACAGCCCACGTCACCAATCGTGACGTCGCCCCAGCCAAGAATGGCTGCAAAACAGCACAGTCTGCAGGCACCACAGCCGCGCCACCCGGTCTCAGACCATAGGCAAGCTCAGCCTTTGCTTGAGCGATACCCTCGAGCGAGCCCAAAAGCTCAAGGTGTACTGGATGGATGTTGGTGATCACTCCGATATCGGGCTCTGCGACCGCAGCCAGGGCGGCGATCTGCCCCCTTCCCCTCATGCCCATCTCAACCACCACCGCCTCGGTACTGGGTTTGATGGCTAGGAGCGTGAGGGGCACGCCCACCTCATTGTTCTGGTTCGCCGCCGTCACCACAGTCCTGCGCACCCGGCCCACCATCACCCCCAGGAGGTCCTTGGTGCTGGTCTTGCCGGCGCTGCCGGTGATGGCGAACACCACAGCCCTCGACTTACGGCGCACTTCCCGGGCCAGAGCCCACAGGGCTGCTTGGGTGTCGTCCACCATGTACAGCGGCGCGCGGGCAGCCACGGCTCTCTCCACCACCGCCCCCGCTGCGCCCGCCTCGAAAGCCGCCTCGACAAAGTCATGGCCGTCGAACCGCTCACCCCGCAAAGCCACAAAGAGGTCCCCGGGACGGACCGTGCGACTGTCGATACTGACTCCCGGCACGGCAGAAGCCAAGGGCGCCCGGCCGAGTGCCCGCCCGGCCTCTGCGTCGGTGAGTGAGATCATCCTCCTCAGCCTCTCAGCGCTTCGAGGGCCTCACGAGCCACCACCCTGTCATCGAAGGGCAGCGTCTCGTGTGCGAACTCCTGCCCCGATTCGTGGCCCTTCCCCAGGATCAGGACCACGTCGCCGCTCTCCGCCCCGGATACGGCCCGGCCGATGGCGGCGCGCCGGTCGGGTTCGATGCGCGCACCGTCCGGACGCTCGAGACCCACGGTGATGTCGGCGATGATGGCAAGCGGATCTTCGCTCCGCGGGTTGTCCGACGTTATGATCACCACGTCGGCCGCCGCCTCGGCTTCGCGGCCCATGAGCGGACGTTTACCCCTGTCGCGATCGCCCCCGCACCCCAGCACCGCGATCAGCTTCCCGCGGGTGATGCCGCGAGCCGTCTGCAGCACGTTGCGTACTGAGTCGGGGGTGTGAGCATAGTCGACGAGCACGGTGAAGTCCTGCCCCCCATCAATGGGCTCCATGCGGCCGGGAACGCCGGGGAACTCCCGCAGCGCCGCGAGCATCTGCTCGAGGTCGAGTCCCAGCCCCAACCCGATCCCCAAGGCGGTGAGTGCGTTAGCAACGTTGAAGGCGCCCACCAGCCGGGTCTCCACCTCCACGCGCAGCTCGCGATCTGCGCCGCCGACCTTACCCGATGCGGCCAGACGGCGCAGGGCCCGCCCGCGGACCACGAGGGTCCCCCGCGTCCTGCCACTCTCGAAGACGTGGTCACTCCACTCGAGGTCGACCGGGCCCCAACCGTGTTCCACAGGAGCTGCAGAGAAGGTCAGCACCCGCTCACCGGCACAGCGACACGCCAGCTGCCGCCCGGACGGATCGGCGAGGTTGATGACGGCCACGGGATCGTTCCGCGCGAACTCCTCGTCCAGGAACAGACGGCACTTGGCCGCGAAGTAGCTCTCCAGGCTCTTGTGATAGTCGAGATGATCCTGGGTGAGATTGGTGAAGGCCACTGCCTTGAAGTCGATGCCTGAGGCCCTCCCCAGGTCGAGCGCGTGAGACGAGACCTCCATCACCACGGCCTTGTCCCCCGCCTGCACCATCTGCGCCAGATCACGCTGGATGTCGAGCGCCTCGGGGGTCGTCCGGCCCGCGGGAAGAACCTGGCCGCCGATCCGTCGCTCCACGGTGCCCATGAGGCCCGATCGAAGCCCGGCGTGGTCGAGGAAGTGGGCCGCGAGGAAGGCGGAGGTGGTCTTGCCGTTGGTGCCTGTGATGCCGGCGGTCAGGAGCCGGCTGCTCGGGTGCCCGTAGAAGCTCGCTGCCACGGACCCCATGACGGCTCGCACCGAGCCCACGACCACCTGCGGTACCGGCAGATCGAGCTCGCGCTCCACGCAGAGCGCGACGGCGCCTCTCGAGACGGCGTCAGGGGCGAAGTCGTGCCCGTCGCGAGCAAATCCGGAGACGCAGAAGAAGAGGCTGCCGGGACCGGCTTGATCGCTACGGTAACAGAGTGCGGCGACGTCGACGTGGGCCGCGCCCGCCAGGCGCCAGCCCTCGACACCGGCGAAAATATCACTGAGTCTCACGGAGAACGATTCTATCATCGTGCAGAGCCCCGAAACCGTGGTGCTGATCGACCCGAGAACTCAGTCCGTCGCGTCCGGAGCCACGCCCAGACGTTTGAGAGCGAAGTCGGCTATCTCAGCGAAAGCCGGCGCGGCTACCGCCGAGCCATAGTGTTGGGTCGCCGGCTCATCCACGGTCACGAGAATCACCAGTCGCGGAGCGCCAACAGGGACCATGCCCACGAACGAGGCCACGAATTTGTCGTCGTAGTAGCCGCCTTCTTCCTTGACCTTCTGTGCCGTGCCGGTCTTGCCCGCCACCGAGTAGCCATCAACGGCGGCGAGACGTCCGGTTCCGTCTTCCACAGTCACGGTCAGCATCCTGCGAAGCTGAGCGGCCACCGTCTTGCTCACCACCTGCCGGATCCACGGCTTCGCCCTGCCCCGGGCCAGATGTGGCTGCACCATCATCCCGTCGTTGGCGATGGCCGCGTAGGCGGCGGCCAGCTGCAGCGGTGAGACGGCGATGCCCTGGCCCATAGGCACGTTGGCGATCGTAGTGCCTGACCATTTCTCGGCCGGGAGCATCTGTCCGGCCGCCTCACTCGGGAAATCGATACCGAGCTTCTGAGTGAAACCGAACTTGAGGATCCTGTCTACCAGCTTGGACTTCCCCACGGCCATTCCCAGAGTCACCGCACCGACATTGGATGATTTGGACAGTATCTGGGTGACAGTGAGCTCGCGCATTTCGGGTGTGGTCTCGTCGTGGGCTTCGTGGACAACTCTGTCGTAGACGGTGATGGTCCTGCCCAGCCTGAAGACCGTGTCCGGCGTCACTTCGCCCTCTTCAAGCGCCGCGGCCACCGAGACCATCTTGAAGGTCGATCCCGGCTCATACTGATCGGTGACGACCATGTTGCGACGGTCGCTCTCCACTACCGATGACGCAGCGTAGTCGTTGGTGTCGAAGACGGGGGTGTTGGCCATGGCCAGGATCTCCCCAGTAGCCGGTTCGATGACTACGGCGCAGGCCTTCTTCGCCCCGAATTCCTCCACTGTATGGGCGAGCACTCTCTCGGTCTCGAATTGGATCTCTGCATCTATGGTCAGATGGAGCGGCTCGCCCGGCACGGCCTCCTTCATCGAGACCGTAGAGAGACGGTTGCCCTGGAGATCGCTCACCACCTGTGACTCCCCGGGTTCCCCGGAGAGCAGTGCGTCATACTGTAGCTCCAACCCGGCCAGACCGGTGTACTCGTCACCGCCCACGAAACCCAGCAGCTGCGGGGCAAGCTCACCCTTGGGATACACGCGCTTCGACTCAGTGCAGACCCCGATGCCCTCCAGTTCGAGCCCCTTCACCTTCGCGCCCGTCGCCTCGTCGATCCTGCGGACCAGGTAGCGGAAACTTGAGTTGCCGGACAGCTTTCCGAGCAATTCGGTCTGCTCGAGTCCGAGTACGGGTGCGAGCTTGGCGGCCACCATCGCCTCGTCGGCGTCCTCGATCTGCTGGGGATTCGCATACACGCTGGCGGTGGCGCGCGAGATGGCAAGGATCTGGCCGTTTCGATCGTAGATGACCCCCCGGGGCGCTTCCAGAGTCACGGTGCGCACCGATTGGCCCTCGGCCTTCTCTTCGAGGGCTGGAGCCGCGATCACTTGAACATAGAAGGTCCGGCCCATCAGGGCCACCAAGAACAACACGGCGAGCCCCATGAACAGAGCGAGGCGCTTGTTCGTGCGGCTCATGGTCACCGCCCGGCGACCGTCGTATCACCCTCCGTTGCTGCCACGCCGGTCTCCAGTTCGAAGTATCGGACAGACTGCGCAGGGCCGAGGCCGAGCCGGGCAGCCTGCTCGGATACCCTCTCAGAAGAGGCCAGCGCCGAGATCTGCGCCGAGAGAGCTGCTGTGTCCGCGGCCAAGGTCTTCTGCTGCATCTCCAGGCGGCCCACCTCGGTCTCCAGACCGGTGGCTGCGGAGTTGATGAGGACCGGGGCCACGATCGAAGCCCCCAGCAACACGGTAGCGAAAACCAGCGCGAGCATCACCATGCCCCAACGCGGCCTCCGCCGCACCGCGACCTTGAGTTCGGGCAGCGCCGGCCGGCTCTCGACTCGGCGCTCGCGTACGGGCGCGGGGACGCGGGCTGTGGCCTCGCGGCTGTAGTAGCGAGTGGAGCGCATGTGAGCCTCTACGCGGGCCGCGCTGCGCCTGGCGGCAGCCGACGGGGTGAGGTCACCCTCCCAGGCCTCGATCCAGTCCTTTCTCGCCGGTGCCGGCATCAGATCTTCCTGAGCGCCCGGAGCTTGGCGGAACTGGAGCGGGGGTTGTTCTGTAGCTCGCGCGGA
This sequence comes from Thermoleophilia bacterium, assembly GCA_016929985.1. Next base: position 7,115 of record JAFGIH010000733.1, read on the forward strand.
CCGGGAGTGATGACCTTGGAGGTCAATAACTCTCCCGTGGCCTTCCCACCGCAAACGCAGACCGGGAAACCCGGCGGGCACGTGCACGCCTTCGCCTTGCCGACGAAGAATTCCTTGACTACGCGATCTTCGAGCGAATGGAAGCTGATGACCGCCATGACCCCCCCGGGCTCGAGAAGCGAGAAGGCCTCGGGCAGGGCGCGGCGCAGGCTGCGGAGCTCGTCATTGACCTCGATACGGAGCGCCTGGAAGATCCGACGCGCCGGATTGCCCGCCGCAAAACGCGCCGGCGTGGGAATGGCAGTCTTGATGGTGTCGACAAGCTCAGTAGTACGGGCGTACGGCGTGTTCGCCCGCCGGTTGACGACGGCGCGGGCGATGCGCCTCGAATACCGCTCCTCACCGTAGCGACCGAAAAGGGTGGTGAGCGCCTCCTCCGGCCAACTGTTCAAGATGTCGGCGGCCGTCACCGGCAAGGACGGATCCATACGCATGTCAAGGGGAGCGTCATAACTGTACGAGAAGCCCCGGTCGGGCGTGTCGATCTGCATGCTGCTCACGCCCAGATCCATGTAGATGTGAGTGGCCTTGAACCCGTTCTCGATCAGTTCGACCAGTGTGTCGGCGAAGTTGCCCAAGAAGAAGCGCGAGCGGCAGCGCAGTTCAGCCCTCAGATCGAGATAGTAGTCCTCGGCCAGAGGGTCCTGATCGCAGGCGACCAGCACCCCGTACGGGCCCAGATCAGCCGCCACAGCCGCGGCGTGCCCCCCACCGCCGAACGTGCAGTCCACGACCCGGCTGTCGATACGCACATCGAGCAGATCAAGCAACTCCTGAGTCAAGACCGGAACGTGAGCCATGGCCATCTCCGTGACGAACGAGGCTGCCGCGCTACCCATCCTTTCTCCGCCTTTCCGCTTTGCACTTCTCGTATTCCTCCGGGTCCCAGATCTCCAGGCGGTCCCTCACGCCAAGGATCTTCACCTTTCCCGACAGCTTGAGCTCCTTCGCCAATTGGGGCGGCAGAAGCAGGCGGCCCTGCCGGTCGGGTTCGACGAAGTACTTGTTGGCATAGGTGAGGCGCACGAACCACTGGTCTTCGTCTTTCTCGGACGCGTCCCGGGGCTCGATGTGCTTGGCGTCGTACTCCTGCCATGCATCAGGGTGAAACACCGATATGCAGGGGTCTTTGTCGGGAAAGCGAACAAGTTCGGCGCCATGGGAGAAGTGCTCGCGATAACGCGAAGGAAGAGTCACCCGGCCCTTGGGATCGAGTGTGTGGTCGTAAAAGCCTGAGAGCAATGGGTATTGCATGAATCGATATTAGCACCACTTCTCCCCACAATGCAACACAATTCTTTACTTTTCCTCCACTTCGTTACCACCCCCACCCCGGCGCCCCACTTTCCGCGTGATCCGCGCACCCTGGAGGATTGAAGACCATCGGACGGTGTCCGTGCGGCCGCCGTCCCTCAACGGCCATCAGGCTATGCAACGACTGCTGCAGTACAGTTATAGTGCGATATATATTGTATAGACGTCGCGGGGTATGCGCGCATAGCCGGCGGTCTTCGCGCTGACGAGCTGCTCGTAAGGTTTGAACCAGAGCCCTTCGGCGCCCGGCGGCCCTCCCCCGATGACCACAGGAGCATACGAAGCCCCCCACTTTGCCCCACCTCTCGAAGCTGCTACTTCGACGCGCCGTCGTGGCTGCGGGTCAACCTTGGGGCACAAGCAGGGCACGGGAGGACCTACAGGCGCTTCAACGGAGCGTACTCCAGCAGCAGCCTCTTCTGTTCCCCGAGATCCGGAAAGAAGACGCGGACGATGGCTCCCGGCTCCACACCGAGGACCACCCCTTCGCCGAACTTGGCGTGCACCACCTTGTCTCCCGGAGCAAACCCGGCAGCTTGGGCTGAGGCGGCTGTGTCCGCGCCGGTCGAGACGGGGCGGCGGGGAGCCGGCTTGGGTTCGGTCCTGGGCGAAGTAGCGAAGCTCCGCAGGCCGGCGGCGGGCGCGGACACGGAAGTGGCCCGGTACTGCACGAGCTGGCCGGGGATCTCGCCGAGGAAGCGGCTGGGAAGCTTGTAGCCCGCGCCCCCATGCAGCGTTCGAGAGCGAGCGTGTGAGAGGTAGAGTCGATCGCGGGCGCGGGTGATGCCCACGTAGCACAGACGCCGTTCCTCCTCCAGACGCTGCTCGTCCAGAGAACGTGAGTGGGGGAACAGCCCCTCTTCCAGGCCTGTGATGAAGACGACCGGGAATTCGAGCCCCTTTGCGTTGTGAAGAGTCATGAGGGTGACGACCTGCTGCCCCTCCTCGAGACCGTCGATGTCGGCATAGAGACTGATCTCCTGCAGGAAATCGCTCAGGCTGCCCTCGGGGTTCAAGCGGTCGTACTCCTCCGCCACCCCCACGAACTCCTCCAGGTTCTCCAGCCTGCCTTCCGCCTCCATGGTGCGCTCGGCCTTGAACGCTGCGACGAGGCCGCTCTCCTCCAGCACCCGG
>JAFGIH010000734.1 GCA_016929985.1 Thermoleophilia bacterium
CTGGTTGCAGCCCGGCTTGCCCAGGCCCTGCATGGCCAGGCAGAGCACCTGTAGGCGGGCCGGCTCGTGAGAGTAGGGGCCCCGGATGGCTGGGCCACCGTTACCGATGACCACGGTGGTGCGCTTGGAGGCCCACTCCTCGGCCAAGGCCTTGATGGTGCGGGCCGGCACGCCGGTGATGGGCGCGGCCCACTCCGGGCTCTTGGGCACGCCATCCTCGCGGCCCATGACATAGTCCTCGAACTTGTCCACCCCGTAGGCGTGGGTCTCCAGGTATTCCTTGTCATAGGTGCCGTTCTGGAACCAATAGTGGGCGATGGCCAGATAGAGAGCGGCGTCGGTGTTCGGCAAGACCGGGATCCACTTGTCGGCGTGCACCGCGTTCGCGTAATTGCAGTCAGGAGCGATGTAGATCTGTTTGATGCCCAACTCGCTCCACCAGTAGGAGAGACGGCTGGGGAGCTGTCCCTGCCATCCCCAGGGGGTGGTCTCCTGGTCGCAGCCCCAGAACAGCAGCAGTTCGGCGTTCTTGGAGATGTCCCAGAGGAGGTTGGTCTGCGGCACCTGCTGCCCCATGGGCTGCATGCCCCACACGTGCTTGGCGCCCCAGGTCCACCCCTCCCAGCTGTCGGGGTTGCGCACCTGCAGGGTGTAACCGCCGAAGAGGCGCAGCAGCTTGCGTCCGCAGCCGTGCGGGCCGTGCACCACCTTGGTCTCGCCGTGCTGGTCGGACTGCGAGTAGATAGCCGTCGGGCCGTACGTCTCTTTCACGCGCAGCATCTCGCCGACGACGATGTCGAGGGCTTCTTCCCAGCTGATGCGCTCGTACTTACTGGTACCCCTGTTCTGCACGTTGCGGCCGCCGGGACCGGCGGAGCCGGGGGCCCCGTTCGGATCGAAGTCCACCCGCTTCATGGGGTACTTGATACGGGCGGGTGAGTAGACGCGCTTCTTGTAGGCGATGCTGAGCGGCGGGATGAGGGTCTTCTCGCTGGGCTCGAAGGTCTGGCCGCGGGCGTGCATCACCCAGGGTTTGACCTCCTCTTTGGTGTACTGCTCGTAGTAGCGGACCGGACGTATGCGGAGCATCTTTCCGTCTTTCACGTCCACCATGCAGGCATTGGCGCCTGCACAGGTGCCGCACCAGCTGATGTCGCGGACGATGGTCCTTACGTCGCCTTTCGTCGCGTCCTTCTTGGCGTCCATACTGGTTCCCTTCCTGCGATCGCCGACTATCTCAGACGATATCAGGATGGAGCCCGACAAGCCAGCACAAAGTTGCGCCAGGCTGCACATGGTACCGGTGGTTGAACGCTGGCGGAGCTGTCGAGCGCACGAGGTAGAATTGGAGGCGTATGCGACTAGGCCGATATGTACCCTTCCTAACGCTGGCGTTTCTAGCCCTGATCTGGGGGTACTCGTGGGTACCCAGCAAGCTCGGCGTCGCCAACAGCAGCGCGTTCGTGTTCGCCGCGCTCCGCACCGTTCCCGCGGGTGTGGTTATGGTGGCACTGCTGCCGGTTCTGCGTCGCCCCTTCCCGCCCAAAGCGTGGAGACTCACCGCGGTCGTGGGGGTATTGCAGCTCTGCGGGTTCGCCGGCCTCACCTCGGCCGCCCTCGTAGTCGGAGGCGCGGGCCACACAGCCATGCTCGCCAACACCTGGCAGTTCTGGCTGCTGCTCATCGCGTGGATATTCCTGGGCGAGACGATACGGGGCGGACAGTGGGTGTCGGTGGCTCTGGGCCTGGTGGGACTGGTGCTGATCATCGAGCCGTGGGCGCTCCGTGGTGTGCTCTCCAGCCTCCTGGCGCTGGCGGGCGCACTGTGCTTCGCGGCGGGCGCGATCGTTGTGAAGGTGTTGAGACGGCGCCACAAGGTCGATCTGTTCTCGCTCAGCGCGTGGCAGACCCTATTCGGTTCCCTGCCCTTACTGGTCATCGCGCTGTTGGTGCCCGGCGACGGCATCGAGTGGAACGCTACGCTCATCTGGTCGATGGTCTATTGCGCCTTCATCAGCTCCGCGCTCGGGAACATGCTCTGGCTATTCATCCTCAACCGCATGCCGGCAAACATGGCCGGCATCGGCACCATCGGGACGCCGGTGGTGGGAGTGCTGGCGTCGTGGCTGCAACTCGGCGAGCAACTGAGTACCGCCGAGATCGCCGGCATGGTGTTGGTGGTGCTGGCGCTGGGGCTACTGGGGTTGTGGGGGCTGCGCGCCGCTAAGGGGCCGTAGGGGGCGGGGTGCGGCGTGCCGTACCGGCTTGTCAGAGCGCCCCGTGTAGTTGCTCGATCAGCGCGGCACACTCGCCGCGCAGCAATGGAGCTTCGTTCTTCGCAATTGCCCAAACGGTAGCGTCGATGACGTTCGCATAGTCGTGGACGAGTTGATTGCGGAAACCGACGATCATGCGAGCGTGGGAGATGCAGGCAGCCAAATCAGGCTCGAGCCTGAGAAGGCGATTGACCGCTTCGCCGATGATGGTGAACTCTCGCTCACAGCGATCGCGTCACATGCCGCGACTACGTCAGAGAGATAGGCGAGCCTGTTACGCGGCATAGAGGAGTTGCTTGGTCTGCTCGATGTCATCGGCGATGTACGGGTTCTTGACCGCACCCACCATTACGAGGTCGACCTTCACGCCGAGTAATTCTTCCAGCTCGTCGAGCATGTCGAAATAGTCCTTGGCGAGCTCGTAGGGGTCACGAGGAGCGAACTCCGCGAGCAGGTCAACATCGCTCTCGTCGGGACGGAAGTCATCGCGCAGCACGGAGCCGAAGACGTCGAGCCGTACCACGCCATAGCGCGTACAAAGCTCGGCTATTGCCTGGCGGTTCTCTTCGAGAAACACGATCATGGCGGACCTCCACGACAATGCTACCGCAAAAATCCGCATGCTTTCCATTCGCGGCCAGAGCTCGCACTGACTTCGCTCTCAGTGGCAAGAAGTCACAGGTCTCTGAGTCTCCGGGCCCGGACGTCTCTGCGACCACTCGTCTGAGGGGACAAGGAACGACCGACGCTACAGATGATAATCCCCGCCAGTTCGAGCCGAAGCCCGGACGACGGGGAACAGTGAATGTAGTATACGGCGGCTGCTCCACGAGGATCAAAGCCAACTGGCCACGAAACTGGAGCCGTCGATGTCCGTCCTCATCTGCGTCGAGGTCACTATTCATGCTTGCCGTTATTAACGCTACGCGTTACTATTCATCGTGATCGCATCGTTCAAAGACGGACATGAGGACATGGAGCGACTGAAGCCGGTCACCCCGGGCGAACTGCTGCGTGACGAGTTCCTGGTGCCGCTGGGGATCACCAAGTACCGCCTGGCCAAGGAGATCGGCGTGCCGGCCCAGAGGATCGGCGACATCGTCGCGGGCAAGCGTGCCATCACGGCCGACACCGATCTGCGGCTCTGCAGGTTCTTCGGTCTATCGAAGGGCTATTGGCTTCGCGCCCAGGTGGCCTACGACACCGAGGTCGCCGAGGAGGCTCTCTCGGCCACGCTCGCCGCGATCACTCCGTGGGCGGAGACGCGGGCCGGGCAACAGCGAGGGGAGTAGCGCAGCCGAGAGACGGCTCCCGTGGACAGGCTACGCGACCCGCAGCGGCCTAATCCCCTCCACCTCGTCACCGATGGCCCGCTCTGCCACCCACAGGTCCACAGCACGTTGCGCGTTCAGCCAGAAGTCGGCACTGTTACCGAAAAGGCGCGCAAGACGTAGCGCCATCTCGGGGCTGAGAGCCCGACGCTCCCGCAGCAGTTCATTGATGGTCTGCCGCGAGACACCCAGGGCCTGAGCAAGGCCGGCGACGGTGAGGCCGTAGTCGGGTATGAAGTCCTCGCGCAGCATCTCGCCCGGGTGGGTCGGGCGGACCGATCGCTTGGTGGTGTTTGGAACGCTCACATCACACCGCCCCTCAGTGGTAGTCCGTGATCTCGACGTCATAGGCGTCGCCATCGACAAAGCAGAAGCAGACGCGCCACTGATCGTTCACAGAGATCGAGTGCTGCCCCAAGTGTTCGCCCCGCAAAGCATGGAGTCGATTCCCGCGCGGGGCTTGCAGGTCGCTGAGGCTCGTTGCCAGATCCACGTACTCGAGCTTCCGGACGGCGCGCCTGACGATATCCGGCGGCAAACGGCGCGACTCTCCCGTTTCGTAGAGCGCCTGCGTGTGCTGGTCGGCGAACGTCTTGATCATGGCTACTGTAATGTGTCACGTGACGATTGTCAACATCTCCCCGGGCTTGCGGGGGTCAGAGCATGATCACGGATAGCGACCATCCACACATCCGACTTAGGTTGGAGGATGGCGACGTTCTTTGAACGGGCACCCTGCGACGGCCCCATTCTCAGTCCCAAGCCCTGAGGTTCGACGTCACCGCCGAGCGCCCGTGCGCGGCTGCCCGCGCCAGTCGCGCCCGGTCTCGATCATCGCCTTGAGATTCTCCGCCTTGGCATCGTCGAGCACCGCCCCGTTGCGAAGGTAGAAGCCCCCGTCGAGAGGAGACTCCGCCCGCGCGGCCTGGCGCACGCACAGGTCGATCATGAGGGGGACGAAGGGCTCCGCCGCCTTCACTATATTGTCCGGCTGGTCCGCCGGCCCCGTCCTCTCTCAGACCACCGGCTCCCTGTCGGCCTTGAACTTGGCGTAGCCGGCCAGGCGGGACAGGACGTAGGCCGCGCGCTTGGCGTCCGGATACGCGGCGATCTCATGCTGGGCGAAGTACTCGAACTCCTCCGGGACCAACTCGGGTAGCGCGAAGATCGACACCGCGAGCGGTTTGGTGATGGTCTTGGAGGCCTCCACTATTCCCTCTTCGCAGGCGCGGATGGCCGACGTGTTCACCAGGATCATGTCGATATTGGGATCGTCCGCGATGATGCGTATCGCCTCGCCGTAGAGGCCGGGGTTCAGCAGGGACGCCACCCCGATGTCCACCGGGTTGCCGATGGACGTGCCCACCTCCGGCATCATCTGCCGCAGGCGCGCCTTGGTCTCGTCGGCGAAGCCGGGCAGCTCCAAGCCCATGGCCAGGCAGTTGTCGGCCGTGGCCACCCCGGTGCCTCCGTGGGCGCTCACCACGGCCGTGCGGAAGCCGCCCGGCAGCGGCATGTGGTGAAAGGCCAGCGTACAGTCGATCAC
>JAFGIH010000735.1 GCA_016929985.1 Thermoleophilia bacterium
GCTGGCGATAGCTCCGCTCGAGATCTCCGACGACGTCATCGGGCTCGAGGAGACTACCTCCGTTTTCACCCGGATCTCGGGGTCGAACATCGCCTACGTCTACTACTACATCGCATACTACTGGGAAGAAGACGGTTCGTATCTGAGCGCGGATATGGGTTATGTGGAACCCGGCTGGGTGAAGGAGATCGGCGGTGTCTACTACCCCGATTGGGGCGATGAGGAAGTCATCGACGTAGAGTATGAGTGGGAACCCACTCTGTACTTCATGAGCGACGGCAACGAGGCAAGCGACCAGTTCGCCTTCTTCGAGCCCATCGCCTACGGGGCGGAAGCGGCGGGAGACATCTATACGGTGCGAGGCACCTACATCTACGCGGACACCGGCACTGAGATCGACGCCCAGATGGACTTCAGCGGTGATGGATACATGCTTGGTGTCTGGGGCTACACTCCCGCCACGGACGGCTCGGGCCTGGGGACCTGGCACGAGATAGTCCCCCGTTACGGCGACAGCTTCAACATCACCGACGAGTACCTCGAGTTCGCTGAGAACCCCGACGGGGAGTTCGTCGACTACTATGGCGGCACCATGACTTTCGGCGACACGCCCTTCACCATGGTCCCGTACTACGCGTTCACGGGAGACTACGTGGTGGGGATCGGCGTGGAAGACCTCGACGGCAACATCACCTGGGAGTTCGCCGCTGTGACCGTGACCGAATAACCTGCGCCGGGGGAGGATCGATGAAGACGCTGGCGACATATGATCGTGACGGGGACCTGCTCCATGTGTTCGCGTACCAGGAGGAGAGCTTCGCGCCGGACTCCTCGGACTCCCGCCGAGGGCGGCTGCGGGCGCCGGGGGCGGGTGAGCTCCAGATAGAGCGGCCGGAACTCGTGATGGAGGATCTCGAGAGCGGAGGGGAGTTGTTTGTCAAGACCCGGGTGCGTGGTAGCAATGTCGCCTTCGTCTATGTCGAGTTGCTGCTCAAAGACCCGGCGTCCGAGCGGTTCTACGGCCCGGTGGTGCGGGAGCACGTGCGGGCGGACCGGGATGTCGAGGTGCGGGGCATGCGTCATCCGGAGTGGACCGACCCGGTCGAGATCGAGGCACGGGTGAGGCCGGCCCTGTGGACCCTCACTGGTGCGGAGGGCTCAGCCTTCTGCTTCTGCGAGCCGGTGGGGTATGAGAGTCCGGAGAGCCGGCTGAACGGCCTCTATTCGCCGGCCGCCGGCGACTCGTCCTATCGCTCCGTTGTCACCTTCGCCGAGACCGGTGCCATGAGGAGCATCTTGGCCTATCGGCCGCAGGGTGGACGCACCCGGTCGCAGGGCGGGCGCCTTGGCCCGCGGGCGGTCACCCCAAAGCCGGGCGATCGGTTCACGCCCTTCGTCCAGGTGCTCACGCCTGCCGTCGAAGAGGGCGGGGCGTGGCGCGCCGAGAGAGCGCTCGGAGATTCGGTGGCGATCTTGGCCGAGCCGTTCCGCATGACCGCCGGTGCGCTTGTGCCCGGTGAGTATCTCGCCGGCCTTGCCATCCAGGATCTGGATGGGTCCTTCACTCGCGCGTACGCTTCTCCGGTGGTTCTCCCCGGGTGAGCGGGGCGTCACACCATAGGGGGCGGCGACCATGAGCTTCTGGGAGGCGAACAGAGATCACTTCGTCAACGCCGGGGTCTCCGTCCTCGTTCTCATGGCCGCCTGGGCGACCTACTGGTTGCTGCGCCATATGATGAGGCGTTTCTCGCGCCGCCATAGCCTCCCCCAGACGGACCCCGGGACCGAGACCCGGCTGCACATGATCGAGCGGCTCATGGCAGTGGTGATCTTCTTGGTGGCGGTGGGATTGGTCTTCTGGATCATGGAAGTGGATGCCCTCAAGCGCGTGGCCGCCGGGATATTCGCCTCGGCCGGTGTGGCCGGCATCATCCTGGGCTTTGCCGCCCAGGCCCCCATGGCCAATCTGGCCTCCGGGGTCATGATCGCCTTCGCCCAACCCGTTCGCCTCGGCGATGACGTGGAAATCGACGGGGAGTACGGCAGGGTGGAATCCATCGGCCTCTTCTACACGCAGATCCGCGTCTGGGACAACCGGCGCTTGGTCATCCCCAACAAGGTGCTCGCCGACCGGACCATCCGCAACTATACGCTCGTCGACCCGCGCATGCCGGCGCTGGTGGTGCTGCGCCTGGAATACGGGGCCGACCTGGACGCCGTGCGGGCGGTGCTGTTGCGGGAAGCCGGTGCTCATCCTCTGTCACTCAAGGCCCCGCCCCCGTCGGTGCAGGTGATCGATGCTGACGACCTGGGTGTGTCCGTGCGACTGACGGCGTGGGCCGCCGAGCAGAGCGACGCCTGGACCCTGGCGGTCGATCTGCGTGAAAGTGTAGTGAAGGGACTGGCGGCTGCCGAGATGCCTATCGGGGTGCGGTGGAGCCGGGTGTTGACAGAGCCGGAGAGCGCGTGAGACATCGGCTCTCGCGCGGCCGCGGGGGCCGGTTGTGGGGAGTCGACCGCAATGTCTTCTGGGCCGGGGTGTCGTCCTTCTTCATGGACATGAGCTCCGAGATGGTCTATTCGCTCGTTCCGGTGTTTCTGTCGACGGTGCTGGGGGTGAACAAATCCCTCATCGGGGTCATCGAAGGCGTCGCCGAGACCACGGCCAGCATGTTGAAGATGTTCGCCGGCTGGTTGAGCGACAAGCTGGGCAGACGCAAGCCGCTGATGCTGCTCGGATACAGCGTATCTACACTGAGCCGTCCGCTCTTGGCTCTCGCCACCGGGTGGGGGATGGTGCTCGGAGGACGCTTTGTCGACCGGTTTGGCAAGGGGGTACGGACCGCTCCGCGGGACGCTATCCTGGCCGACTCGTGCGAGAAGAAGGACTTGGGCCGCTCCTTCGGTTTCCATCGCGCCATGGACCAGTTGGGAGCGGTCGTCGGTCCGGCGGTCGCGTTCCTTGTGCTGAGCCTGCAGCCGGGTGGCTACCGCACGGTCTTCTGGATCTCGTTGGTCCCGGGCGTGCTCTGCGTGGTCGTGATCGCTCTCTTCATCAAGGATCGCAGGCGCAAAGCGGAGGGCGCCACGGCAGACGCACCACAGGCGCCGCCGCCCGGTACCGTCACAGACGCAGGCGGGAGGCGCCCTCTGCGTGGCCCTCTGCCGGCGTACCTGCTGGTCACGGGAGTGTTCGCTCTGGGCAACTCATCCGATGTCTTCTTGATTCTGCGGGCCCAGGACCTCGAAGTGGCGACGGTGATGATCCCCCTGCTCTATCTGATGTTCAATTTTGTGTACTCAGCGCTGTCGATACCCGCGGGTCTTCTGGCCGACCGCGTCGGTAGGCGGCGGATGGCGCTGCTGGGCTTCGTCCTCTTCGCCGCCGCCTACGCTTGGATGGCCGTCGCTCGCTCTCAGGCGGCCGTATGGGGGGTTTTCGCGGTCTACGGCGTGTACATGGGTATAGCCGACGGGAACGGCCGCGCGTTCCTGGCCGAGTTCTCGAACAGTGAGAAGCATGGGACCGCGTTCGGGGCCTATCACATGGTGGTGGGGCTCGCGGCTTTGCCCGCCAGCGTCATCGCCGGGCTGTTGTACGACCACGTGTCGGCTGCCGCTCCGTTCTGGCTGGGAGCCGCCGGTGCCGTTCTGGCCGGTCTGCTCATGCTGGCCCTTGTCCCGGAGCCGCGTCGGCACCAGCGTGCGGACTGACCCCCGTGCGTCGGTCGGTGTGGCTTCTACAGGATTGCGGGCAGCTCCTGATGATCGCGGATGACGAAGTCGGCTTGCGGAGGCTCGTCGATGTCGGCCGCCGCCGCATAACGGATGGTCTTCATGCCCACGGCTTTCGCTCCAGCGATGTCGGTGCGGGGTGTGTCTCCCAC
>JAFGIH010000736.1 GCA_016929985.1 Thermoleophilia bacterium
AACCGCATCGCCACTCGACGACCGCCGCCGCGAGTCGATCCACCTGATCGCCGAGTGGGCAAGGAGTCCAAACAAGGCCACGCCGATGAGCGCGTGCCCCGAGGGCATGCTGTAAGACCCGGGTTGCTCGATCAGAACCAACGCCGCGGAAGGACGCCCCCGCCCCACCGCCTCCTTGGTCACATGGATCAACGCCCAGCTCAGAAGCATCCCGCCGCCCAGCGCCGCGGCGCGCGCCCGGTTGCCCCAGGCAGCGATGAGCACCACCAACGCAGCCGCCAGCGGAGCTATGAGGGAGTCGTCGCCGAGGAGGGTGAGCACCCAGAAGACCCAGGTCCACACCGGCGATCGCCAGGCGACGAACGCGTCGGTGACCTGCGCGTCCCATCCAGGAAGGCCGTTGCCCAGGCGGGAGGCCAGGGCGAACGCCACGAACGCCGCAAGCAAGACCCCAGCCCCGAGCAGGCGCGGCCAGTCCTTTGGCGGCCTCACGCGGCCGCCGCCCGCGCGATCCTCGCCGACGGTCCGTTCACGCAACCGGCACCACCGCGTGCCGCAGCACGGTCTTCAGGTTCTCGGGCTTGGCCTTCAACGGATCGCCGATGTAGATCTCGTGGTGTCGCCCAACGAACGTGTAGCCACGGGCGGCGGCGTTGGCCCCCATCTTTTCCAGCGAGCGCGGCTCGTCCATGTAGGGTCCAAGGTGCATGATCTGGACGCAGCGCCCTTCAACGAACCGCTCGAGTCGCAGACGCTCCAGAGTCGCCGTCGGATGGCCATCCTTGGCGCGCTTCTTCTTCAGATGCTCCAGCGCCTCGTCAAACATCTCCGGAGCGATGTGGTCAGGCTGCATGATCATGAGGGTGAACGACCAGTCGTCGGACGTGGCGTAGTCGGAACCACCCTCAGGCGTGGTCCAGAGTCCCTCTAGAGCCATGACCGTATAGTCGATGGGATCCTCCGGCCTCTTCTTGGAGACGAACTTGAGGGTGTAGGAGACGGCGAATAGCGCACCGATGCACCCGACGAGGTCGGGCGAGTCACCCGGCGAGACCCCCGGCTCGATGCGGCCGTCGATCATCGCGAACTGCATCTCGGGCACGTCTATCTCTGCCACCTCTGTCGCCGACGGCATGTAGAGGTGCTTGAGCTGCTTCTTGAGGTCCAGCTTCACCAGATCCCCCATGGCTCCTCTCCTTGCCCGGACCCGGGTCGCTAGCTTTCGCCGCCTAACCATACCACCGGCCGGCGGGGCCGGCCGCCCGGCGAGGGCCCCGTGCGCGGGGAGCCGGCCGCTCTCGACACCTGGTTGCGGTTCGGCGCGGTTGGGTACCACTCCCGCAGACACGTCTGTCGTTCAGCACCTGAGGAGGAGTCATGCAGGACATCCCCAAGCCGTATGCCCAGTTCAAGGCCAGGTTCCCGCAGATACTGGAAAGGAATGAGGAGCTCGGCACGTTCATCCACGAGCACGGCGGACCGCTCGATGAGAAGACCCGCTGGCTCGTCAAGCTGGGTATCTCGGCAGCGAGCCGCCACCAGACCGGCGTGACCACCCACGCGGCTCGGGCCAAAGAGGCGGGCGCCAGTCAGGAAGAGATCGTCCATGCTCTGCTCTTGGTGATCCCCACCTGCGGCTTCCCCACCTTCATGGAGGCCTACAACCAGATCAAGACCGAGTAGCGCGGACGCGAGCGGGCGAGCGGTCCAGTCCGTCCAGGCGCCACAGCCCCGCGGAGAGCGTCTCCCTCAGCGCTTCCGGGTGCTCGGCCTGCGCAAGCGCCCGGGATATCTCAGGATATCTCGCAGCTCGATGAGCCGGGTGATACTGGTCCATGACGTTGATGTAGGTGTCCCGCGAGACCTCTGAGGCCAGGAAGCGGGCCACCGAGGCCGTTCCCGCCAGTCCTCCCGGCAGCACCAAGTGACGGACGAGAAGGCCGCGACAGGCGACGCCATGGGCGATGACGCGGCCGCCGCCTGCTGGGGGCAGGGCGCCGTGACCCGGGCCGAGCTCCAGATCGCCCACCTGACGGTGCATCTCGAGCACTGCCTCGCGGTTGCGAAGCACATAGTCGGGTACGCCGGAGAACCGCATTCCGATCTCGTCGTCGGCGTACTTCATGTCGGGCATGTAGATGTCGATCACGCCGTCGAGCAGGCGTAGGGTCTCCACCGAGTCGTAGCCCCCGGTGTTGTAGACCAACGGCAGACGGAGGCCACCATCCGCGGCCAACACGAGCGCGGCCAGAATCTGCGGGACCACGTGACTGGGCGAGACGAAGTTGATGTTCTCGCACCCCGCCGCCTGCAACTCGAGCATCATGGCGGCGAGTTCCTCGGTTGTCACTTCCCACCGGAGAGGCCTCCGCGGGGCGGCAGCGCCGGCCGGCGGCGCGGCCCCGTCCTGGGGCGCCGCGCCCGGCATCTGGTCGGCCACCGGATGGCTGATGGTGTGGTTCTGACAGAACACGCAGGCCAGATTGCAGCCCGCGAAGAAGATCGT
>JAFGIH010000737.1 GCA_016929985.1 Thermoleophilia bacterium
CTTCGAGGCGGGCCAGATCCACCGGGATGAAGAGGTCTCCCCGGGCGGCCAACATGGCCCGCTCCAGCCGGGGACTGCGCGCGGCCCTGGCGATGCTCCTGTGGATGTCCATGTCCACTCTGAAGCGGGAAGACCATTCCTGAGGGCGACCGGCCTCGGCAACTGCCCGCTCGATGCTTTCGAGATCTCTATCGGTGCGCCGCTGTGCGGCCAATGCCGCGAGCCGGGCTTCGACGGTGCGCCTGAACTCGAATATGTCGTCCAGCTCGTCGGCGTGCCGGCGCATCCACTGGTTCCAACACTGGATGAGGGAATCGGCGTCGGCCACTCGGGAGCCGCCGTGCGAACCACGCGTGGTGACGATGTAGCCCGTGCTTTCGAGCGCTTTGAGCGCCAGACGCAGGGTCATGCGTGAGATGCCGAGGCGGGCGCCGAGATCTCTCTCGGGAGGGAGCCTGTCGCCAGGTCCGAGTTCGCCCGAGAAGATCATGGCCCGCAAGAAACGGACCGCACTGTCGCTCGCCGTCTCGGTTGCAAGGGACACGTCTTGCACCACGTCGGCGTTCACATCATCTGTTGGCATTCGTACTCCCACGGTATGTGCTGTGGCACAAAGACTATACCAAAGAGCCGTGCCGCGACAAGCTCGCTGTGCGGGCGAGGAGTGACGAGCGGGTGGGAGGGTTGACTAATAGGTATAAAGAGTTATCATATAGACCGCCACTACTGTGAGAGGCCTTCTACCGGGGGACCGTGCGGTCGGCCGGTAGGGTTTCAAGAGCGTAGGAGACCACGTCATGGATGGATCGCACGTTCTAGGCTCGGCCGAAGCCGGTCGTCTGATCGAAGACGCCCTTGCCTCCGGAGCCTCCGCTCTCGATGAATGGCAGTCGAAGGCTCTGTTCGCCGCTTACGGGATACCGGTGCCCGAGGGGGCGCTGGTCCAGAGCGAAGCCGAGGCCATCGAGGCCGCCGCCAAGATAGGCGGGAAGGTGGTCATGAAGGGCATGGGCGCCCAGTTCCACCACAAGACCGAGGCCGGGCTCGTTGTCCTGGGCGCAGAAGGTCCGGGAGCGGTGGCCGAGACATACCGGCTGCTACAGGAGCGGGGAGGAGACGGGCTCGAGGCCGTCTTGGTGGAGCAGATGGTGATCAGCAGCCGCGAGCTCATCGTGGGCATGAAACGCGACTCGGTCTTCGGACCGGTGGTGGCCTTTGGGGTCGGCGGTGTATTGACCGAGGCCCTGGGCGACGTGGTGTTGGGCGTAGCCCCGCTCACCGACAGAGAAGCGGCGGAGATGCCCGATCTCATCAAGGCCAAAAAGCTGCTTGGCGCTTTCCGCGGTTTTCCACCGGTTGACCGGGTGGCGCTCGCGAAGATCATCCAAGCCGTGGGCCAGATGGCGATTGATCACCCCGAGATCGCCGAGATCGACGTGAACCCAGTCCTGGTGAGTGGCTCACAGCCCATAGCCGCCGACGCGCTCATCATCCTGTCACAGGATGGCGCCAGACTTCCGGAGCCATCATCTTTCGTACCCGATTTCAAGGCGTTGCTGGCGCCCGAATCCATGGCGCTGGTCGGTGCGTCGGGCGATGCCTCCAAGTGGGGTGGCTCGGCCTTCAAGAACGTCCTCGACGGTGGATACACCGGCAGACTGTACGCAGTGAACCCCAAGGGTGGCGATGTCTTCGGCCACACTGCTTACCCCAGTATCGACGATTTGCCGGAAGCTCCCGATCTGGCCCTGCTGGCGGTGGGCGGCAACCAGGTGGCGCCGATGCTCGAGCAATGCGGCCGCAAAGGAGTCAAGGCCGCCATCGCCATAGCGGCCGGTTATTCGGAGACCGGCGAGGCCGGGGCCGAGGCGGAGCGCGAGATAGCCCGTATCGCCACCGAGGGTGGTGTCACTCTCATGGGGCCTAACTGCATGGGCCTGATCTCAAACGAGGTCAGCCTTCACGCAATCGGTTTTGTGACGCTCCATCCACCCAAAGGCACACTCAGCTTCATCTCTCAGTCGGGGAACATGGGGGTGAACACGTCTAGTGCCTGCACCCGGCGGGGCATCGGCATCGACAAGTTCGCCAGCGTGGGCAACGAGGCGCAGATCGGCGCCATCGACATCATCGACTACCTGCGCGACGACCCCAACACGACCTGCGTGATTACGTACATCGAGGGTGTGGATGACGGCCGGCGCCTCATGGAGGTCGCGCGGCGGGTCACCGCGGTCAAGCCGGTGGTCGTGCTGCGGACCGGACTTACTGAATACGGCAGCAAGGCGGCGGCTTCGCACACCGGTGCGATGGCCGGGTCGGCGGCTGTGTGGGAGGCGGCAGCTCGTCAGTGCGGCCTCGTGACCACCTCGTCGCCCGACGAGGTGGTCGATCTGGGGACCTGCATGGCCTATCTGCCGTTGCCGACCGGCAGGCGGGTCGCCATCATCACCCAGGGCGGGGGAGCCGGGGTCATCGCGGCCGACGAGGCGGCGTGGCACGGGCTACAACTTGCCGAACTGCCCGCGGAGCTCTATGAGTCGTTTGATCCGCTGCTGCCTCCTTTCTGGAGCAGACAGAACCCTCTCGACACCGTAGCGTCGGCCAGTGCTGAGGCCATGGCCACGATACTGACGGGCGTGGCGGAATGCGACGCGGTAGATGCGATAATCATGATGTCCGTGCTTGGCATCCCGACCAGTGCGGGCGGTGACCGCGAGGTGAGCGCGCACGGTGAGTTCGTCGGTCTGAGTCAGTGGGAGGACTCGCTCATGGCCCTGATCGCCGATCTCATGCAGAAGACCGGCAAGCCGATCATCAACGTGCCCGACCTGCCCATCCGCGGCTCTGTGTTCGACTACGGGAAGCGCTACCGGCCCATCGTGCTAACGTCGGCACGGGCTACGGCGCTGGCTTTGGATCGGATGGAGTGGTACGCGTCGTACCGGCGTGGTCACAACCCCTTGGCATAGGCGGAGGAGATATGACAAAGAAGGTAGAGACCCAGGAAGCAGTGGAGATCCTCTCCGGGAACGAGGCCATCGCACGCGGTGCGTGGGAGGC